>USJM01000239.1 GCA_900555005.1 uncultured Lachnospiraceae bacterium
GCCGATGATCTTCGGGTTTGCCAGATCAAGCAGAGACACTACGCAGGCGCTGACAATCGCGGCTGCAAACCATCGCTTTGATCCCCGCAGGAAATGAAGCACCATGCTCCACCTCGTCGGGTATTGCATGGTGCACCTGTCCTGATGTCTTATTTGTATTGACTGTTTCTCTTTATCCATAAACAGGTCTTTTTTCTATTTCTCTCTTCAAGATGATAACCGTGTCAAAAATCCTCCTCACGCCCCGACCGATTTCAGAAGCTCCCTCAGGTGCGCATGGCAGGTTTCCAGATCCCTCTTTCCTTCCTCATCAAGCGTCAGCTCAATCACGCGGAGGATTCCATCGCTCCCGATGACACAAGGCATGCTCATCGCAATATCATCGATGCCGTACTGCCCGCGCAGAACGGTCGAGACAGGGACGACGCAATGCTCATTTCGGACGATTGCCCCGATCAGACGGCAGGCTGCCAGGGACACCCCGGCACTGGTATAGCCCTTCAGCTGAACAATCTCCGGACCGATCACCTTTGTTTCGTTCAGAAGCTTCTCCTTGTCGATGGGAGCAGCCGGCTGGAACTTCTCCTCGATCTCCTGAAACGGCACTCCCACGATGTTGACCGTGTTCCACGGAATGAATGACGTCTCCCCGTGCTCGCCCAGAACGAACCCGGTCACATTCTTGGCATCGACGCTGCACAGATCTCCCAGCATCTTGTTGAAGCGGGCCGTATCCAGAAGCGTCCCCGTTCCGAAGATCCGGTCCACCGGATAGTTGTATTTCTTCTGGAAGTAATACGTCAGAATATCGAGCGGATTCGATATAATGATCAGGATGGCTTCCCGCGTGTACCGGGTAATGTTCGCCATGACCCCATTCATCACCTCGATGTTCCGTTTCAGCAGAATGCTCCTGTCGTATTCACCCTTGACGATACTTGGCCCCGCTGTCACCACGATGATCTGCGCATCCGCACAGTCCGGATAATCGCCGACCCGGATGCTTGTATTGGTGCTGTACTCGAATGCGGTCGTATGGCTGGCATCCAGCACTGCCCCCAGTGCCTTGTCCCGGTTCCGGTTGATCACCACGATCTCATCGATGATGCTCATCCTCAGAACCGAATCCAGAACCGCATTCCCAACCTTTCCTGCTCCGATGATCACGAGCTTGCCAGACTTCACAGACATCGCCACTCCTCCTCTTCAGACAAACAGATTACGTCCTCTCAGGCGGTATTATAGAACGGATTCGTGAAACAATCACCCTGCAAACACTGTTCCGTCGAAAAGTGTCTCCAGTTCAAATCCGCTCACCTGCTGCGGCCACTCTGAGAAGTCGCCGCTCACTCGCGCAATTTCATCCCCTTCTGCTTCAGGCTTCAAATCCACCGTCCCTGCGCCATCTGTCCGCAGAATCGTGAACACAGTGCCCTCCGGGTAGGAAACCTCTCCTGTCTGCTCTCCGTTTTTCGAGACGGTCTCAAATTCGGCCGCCTGTTTCAATGTCAGCCGGATACGATCCGCGTCTGCCTGATAGTATAGATCACTGCTGACCGGATATCCCGCTCCTGCTGTATAGGCTTTGTAGGCCTGGTAGGTGCTCATGTCATCCATCCGGGTCGATAACAGCATGCTGCCCGGATCGGTCAGTGCATTCGTCTCATCCCTGTATGCGCGCTCATAGCTGCCGCTTTGACCAATCTCTGCTGTCTCATTCCCGTCATCCATTTCGATCGATCTCACGCCGAGGTTGTACGGATCCGGACGCCCTTCGGCTGCAGGAGGCGGCGTCAGCTCAACCGGTGCCCCATTTCCAATCGAGAAAACCTTCAGAATCTGGTAATCATTGTCCGACCTGCAGAATACGTAAATCTGATAGCTGGCGTTCGACCTGATGAGGTATAGCTCCGTACTGTAATATGGAAAGTCTGAAAGCGTCAGCGCCTGATCGTTCACGCTGACGGTGAGATTCCTGTACGCCCCTGTCTCGTCCATATCGCCGCCGACTGCGATGCGGTCAACTGCCCCGTCCCCTGTGACATCCGCCCAGATGCCCGTATCCCAGTCAAATGGAACAACGAATGTCTCCGGGATCTGGCTGTATCTTGGGTGAAACAGACCCGGATCCTCCTCGAAGGAAAGCTGAATCTCCTGCTGCCCCTCTGCATAGCTTCCCAGCGTGTAGGGTGGAAAAACAAGATTCACGCCAATCGAGGTCAGATACCAGTGAAACAGACCCGGCTGATCCTGTCCGGCATCCCTCTGCTTCATGGAAGAAGCCAGCTTTTCCTTCTCCGGCGGACTGCTCAGTGCCGGATACTCCTGGGAGAGCTTCTGCACAACACGTGCTGCCGCCGCATCGCAGTCCCGCACCACGTCTGAGAAAGCCAGAAGCTGTCCGCTCCCGCTGTCATAGGTTACCCCGCCTTTCCCGTAGTAGCCGTGAACGCCTCCTTGATAATCTGATTCATTTTCGACGATACTGAACGCTGTATGATCTGCCCTTGCAATCCGTGTCTCACATATCTGTGAGCAGGAAATATCCATATTGCCGCTCTGGTGAATTGCTTTTGCCGACTCTGCCAGTGTCTTCAGCGCCTCAAGGTAAGATGCCTCCTTTTCGCTGTTATACCTGGACAGTGCGCTGCTCAGTGCAGAAAAACGTGTCTCCTCCTGCGGAATATGAATCTCCGGGTATGTAATCTGGGCCAGAAGCTCCTCCCCGCTCTGCTGCCCGCTGGCATATCTGAAGTGACTTCGGATTGTCGGATGGAACCGCAGGTCAGGCTCCTCCCCCGCTTCTGTCTCAAGATCTGTCTCCGTGTCCGTCTCAAGTTCCGTCTCAGCGCCCGCCTGCGTGTCCCTTTCCGCACCGCAGGCTGTCAGCCCTGCAGGCGCAAGGATGCCTGCTGCCGGTCCCATCACGAAGCTCCAGAACATCAGTCCTGCACAAAGGGCTTCCGCGATCAGGTGACATGCACGTTTTCTGTCTGTCATCTTCCTTCTCTCCTTTCTTCGATCGGCCGTTCTTGCGTTCTTCGTTCTTGGATCTCCACCCTTACCGGATCACTTCCGAGGGCGTATAGATGCAGTCCGGTTTTTTATCATGTTCTCCAGCCGGCACCCTGTCCAGGATCTGGAAGTCGAAGGCCGCCGCCTCCGTCTGAAGAAGCGGGTGAAGCTCCAGGTACCGGTCGTAGAATCCGCCGCCGTATCT
>USJM01000240.1 GCA_900555005.1 uncultured Lachnospiraceae bacterium
CGGGGAAGACGACCGAAGACGGACAGGACACAGGCAGCCGGGAAAGGAAGCAGCTTGGACGATCGGATGACAGAGAAAGACAGTGAGCAGCGGGACCGCGTAATCCTGATCGGAGTCCGCACCTCGCAGAGCGAGGTGGACGAGCAGGACTCCCTCGAGGAGCTGGCATCTCTTGCGGACACCGCTGGTGCGGAAGTGCTTGGCATGGTGATCCAGAACCTGGAGAATCCGGAGCCGGGTACCTAATCGGCCGGGGGAAGATGGAGGAAGTGAAGGCGCTTGCGCAGGAGCTTGACGCGAACGGCGTGATCGCGGATGATGAGCTTTCACCGGCCCAGATGCGCAATCTGAGCGATGCGCTTGACCTGAAGGTGATGGACCGGACGCTTCTGATCCTGGATATTTTTGCGCAGCGGGCGACCAGCTCCGAGGGAAAGATCCAGGTGGAAATGGCGCAGCTGAAGTACCGCATGACGAGGCTGTCCGGGATCGGGACGCAGCTGTCCAGACTCGGAGGCGGCATCGGGACCAGGGGACCGGGTGAAAAGAAGCTGGAGACAGACAGACGGCTCATTCAGCGGCGGATCACACAGCTGAGAAGAGAACTGGAGGATGTCAGACGGCACAGGGAGCTGCTCCGCGGCCACAGAGGAGAGGGAGCCGCACCGGTTGCGGCGATTGTCGGCTACACGAATGCCGGGAAATCGACCCTCTTGAATACGCTGACCGGCGCGGGGGTTCTGGCGGAGAACAAGCTGTTCGCGACGCTGGACCCGGTGACCAGACTGCTGGAGCTTGACGGCGGGCAGAAAGTCCTGCTGACCGACACGGTCGGGTTTATCCGCAAGCTTCCTCATCATCTGGTCGAGGCGTTCGGCTCGACACTGGAGGAGGCAAAGTATGCGGACGTGATCATCCACGTTGTGGATGCCTCCAATCCGCAGGCGGAGAGCCAGATGGAGACCGTCTATGACACCCTGGGGCAGCTGGGCGTGATGGGAAAACCGGTCATCACGCTGTTGAACAAGCAGACTGCCTGGATGATGGAATGACCGGGAATGTGACAGGTGACCGCCGCGCGGATGCGGTTGTCCGGATTTCGGCGAAGACCGGCGCCGGACTGGATACATTCGAGCGCGTCCTTCAGGATATCCTGACGCGCGATCTCATCCTGGTGGAGCGGACGTATGGCTATCAGGACGGCGGGAAGGTTCAGCTGATCCGGACGTACGGGCAGATTCTGGAGTAAAATACGAACCGGACGGAATCTACGTGAAGGCCTATGTGCCGAAGAAAATCTACGGCAGCATCTGAGATGGCTTCCGGCGCAGACGGGGGATGTCTGCGGGATGGGACGGGCGCAGCCGGCTGCCGCCGGGAAGCGGACGTCAGGCCGGGCAGAAAAGGCAGAAAAAAGGCGGCGCGCCGAAGCGAGCCGCCCTGTTCACCGCCTGTAAAGCTTCTGATTACTGCTTCACAACATTGGCAGCCTGCATGCCGCGGTTGCCGTGAACCAGATCATATGTAACCTTCTGGCCTTCATCGAGGGTCTTGAAGCCTTCGCCCTGGATTGCGGAGAAGTGAACGAATACGTCCTTTCCATCCTCACCAGTGATGAAGCCATAGCCTTTTTCTGCGTTGAACCACTTAACAGTTCCGTTCATGATGAACCTCCATTGAAAATAAGAACAGGATTGACAACGGTTATTTAAGAAACACTAGCTTGGTTGACAATCAATGAACTTCATCTATCAACGAGGGCTGTATCTTTCATACCGTTAATCGTAATTGCAAACTTGATTATATCCCGGGCTATGGGCACTGTCAAGCTGAAAAGACAGGTTTCTTAATACGATATGACATGAAAATGATGTATTTAGTATGCAGTGATTGTGCAATATGCACAAGAAAATGGAGGACATAAAGATATCACATTTCCGGAGATGCACCGGCAGCCGGGCGGAGAAAGAAACTGTTTCTTCCGTGGACAGGGCCGCGCGCGGGCGGGATATTCGTGTATAATGAGGGCATCAGACGTTCAGAACAGGGAGGAATCACCACGATGGCTATTTCCTACGATGAATTAAACAGGATCTTTACGATTCAGACAAAAGACAGTACCTATCAGATGATGGCAGACCAGCATGACCGGCTTCTGCACCTGTACTACGGGAGAAAGAGTGCTGGCAGGATGGACTATCTGCTGACCTATGCGGACAGGGGATTCTCAGGCAATCCGTACGATGTCGGCAATGACCGCGCGTATTCTCTGGACACGCTCCCGCAGGAGTATCCGTCGCAGGGAACCGGTGATTACCGGTCGCCCGCGCTGGTGGTTGAGACGGAGAGCGGGAAGACGGGATGCGATCTGCGTTTCGACTCCTATGAAATCAGGGACGGAAAGTATGGCCTTCCGAAGCTTCCGGCGGTGTATGCAGACGCAGAGGCGGACGGGGCCCAGACACTGGTGGTGACGCTTCGTGACCCGGAGACAAAGCTGAGGGTCGAGCTTCTGTATGGGGTTCTGCCGGAGCTGAATATCATCACGAGGGCAGCTGTCCTATACAATGACTCGGATGAGAAGATTTATCTCAGCCGGGCGCTCTCGGCAAACCTGGATTTTGTCGGCGGGGACTATGATCTCATGACCTTCTATGGCAGACATGCCATGGAGCGTACCCCGCAGAGGGTGCCGGTGTCCCACGGAGAGCAGGTTGTCATCAGCCGGCGGGGAACTTCCTCCCACCAGTACAATCCGCTTCTGATCCTGGCTGACCACGAGGCCGCCGAGACGAAAGGATCCTGCTACGCGATGGAACTGGTCTACAGCGGCGGTTTCATGGGGATGGCAGGGCTTGACCAGTTCGGACAGACGCGGATGCAGATCGGCCTGTCGGACCACATGTTCCGCTACCCGGTTGAAAGCGGGGCATCATTTACCGTACCGGAGGCCATTCTCAGCTTCAGCGGGGAAGGTCTGTCCGGCCTGTCAAGGCAGCTTCACGACTGCATCCGCAGCCATGTGGTGCGCGGATACTGGCGGGACCGGGTACGCCCGGTGCTGCTCAACAGCTGGGAGGGCTGTTACCTGACCTTTGACGCGGAGAAGATTCTGAATCTGGCCCGGGAGGCGAAGGAGCTGAATCTGGACCTGTTCGTCCTGGATGACGGCTGGGTCGGGGAGCGCGATTCGGGCAAGC
>USJM01000241.1 GCA_900555005.1 uncultured Lachnospiraceae bacterium
CCTGCCGTCATGGTGTGCATCCGCGAAAATAACCAGATTCTGCTCCACCTTGCACCCGCGGTGAAGATCATACACCGCCGGCAGATACACATTCTGAGAAAACATCTTGGCCTGCTGCTTCAGCTGAAATTCCGCTCCCACTCGTATCTCCCTCCAAGTACGCCATCGCAAGATCATGCCGCCTCATCCGCATCCTCATCCGCGGCAGGCTCCATCGCGGCGTTCCCGCTGCTCCCGCTTCTTTCTGAAGCGGTCTGGCCAGCTGTTCGGTCTCATCCCCTGCATCACCTGTGCTGGTCTTCCCATCCGCACTCTTCCTCAAAACGGGAACTGCGTTTTGATTCATCTGCTTCACCAGATTAAGGCCAGCCGCCGTCCCGTTCTCATACCGGACTTTGTACAGCTGCCCGTCCGAAATCTGATCCGGGGTGACGTTCATCGCAAATACGGTCTCCAGATTCTCCGCCAGATATTCATCCGCCGCATACAGCCAGATGTACTGATAATTACCCTCGACAAGAATCTGCGGCAGATTCTCCAGCTTCGGCGTATCATACTCCTGAATCCGAATCTCGCAGCCGTTCTCCGTGAACCGCCACGGATCACTGAGGTAATTGCTGGACTGTCTGCCAAGATGGTAGAACGCAATGTTCTGCGGATATTCATTATCGGTACGCTGATTCAGGAAATAAACCCGCTCGCCTTGTACTGCTTTACTCACTTTCTTCACTTCCGCATTGGCTTCTGTGATATCCTCACTCCCACTGATCTGATAATCATTGAATGCCGTCGCAGACGACAGAAACTTGTCATCAAGTCCCCAGGAAAAGAACAGAAGAAGCCCAAGCACGCCAGCCTGGACAACCCTGCGCCTCATCGTCAGTCTGGAAAGAAGAAGCGTCTCACTGCCCTCTCCTGTGGTACTTTCACCAGCGGAAAACCACAGCGTCAGTACAATCATCAGGTCATAGATTATGAGGATGCTAAAGTACCGCTTAATGCCTCTGACAATGACCGCCTCCTCGTAATTGAACAGGCAGATATAGGACGCCGCCAGGAACAAAAGAAACAGAACCGCCGTTGCAATGAGGTACCCGATCCTTGCTTTCGCTTCATTCATCCTCCCAGTCAGCCATCCAAGCCCAATCAGCAAGGCGAAGAACAGCAGCATGAACATAAATGGATAAAGTTCGAGTCTGGACGCTCCACCGAGCTTCTTCCCGAAGAATGCATTGCCAAGCGCCCCCATCACCCTTACAGCCTTTTGAATAGAAGGATCCCCCGCGTTCAGCAGCTTCTTTACAGATGCGGGGAAAATCCCGGGGACATAGCCCTTGCAGACCAGAAGAAGGACTGCCCCTTCTCCTGCAACGACAAGGAACAGAAGAACAGCTGCCACAGCACCTGTCCTCACGCGAAACTTTCTATCATTAAATCTTTTGTCTCCGATGATCCTCTCTGTAAGCAAAAACAGCGCAACGATCAGCGCCATCAGAGCGCCCACATAGGACTTCAGAAATACCAGCGTAAGAAGACCTGCCGCCAGAACGATCGTCTCCTGCTTCTTGCGTTCCTCTTTCCTGTTCAGCCACCAGCCCGCCAGCCCGCCTGCCCAGGCTGCCGCCGGAAGATCTGTGTACAATGTCTTATAAGGATACAGATAAAGCGAATAAAGCGACACAAACAGAATCATACTGTAGGGAAGAACGGACTTCCATCCTTTTCTGCCCTTGGAAGACCAGGGAAGAAGCAGCCCGATCCAAAGCATCAGAAAAGAAGCCGCATACATCCCTTGTTCACTGTATCCGGTCAGCTTCTGGAAGAAAAGCTGGAAGAATGATGCCGCATAAAACTGCCCTGCGATTCCGATCTCCATCCAGTCAACCAGGCGGTCCTGTTTCTCCATATACTGAACTGTTGCTCCCCACAGATGGAATTCATCGATATGCTGAAGCGGTGCATGCCAGAACATAACCATTCCATAGAGTAAAACCAGCACAAGTATCCAGAATACCGGTACATTCCATGCGCTCCCGATATCCCGTCCCCTGATCTCAGCAATCAAATTCCAGAGAAGACCGAGGATTCCCAGAACCAATAAAACCGCCTGTCCATAGAAAAAGGTTCCGGTCTTTCCACTCAGAAAAAGGAGCGCCATCACGACCGAAACCGCCAGAAACATGCCTTCGCCAAACCTGACCCGTAGCAACCGCACCAGGAGAACCGCTATTCCTGACAAGATGAAAAATCCCGGGATCATCATCAGTATTCCCATATCGCTGCCGATCCTTTCACATGACACAATCTGAATGTATGCTTCCTTCTCCGATCCAAACAAACATTGGCACAACCATTCCGATTTCCACGTGCTGCGCCAAGATCATCCACTCACTCTGCATCTTCCTGCTCTGCAGCAATCCCATACAGATACTGTCCGTACTGCGTCTTCTCAAGAGACTTCGCCTGTTCCAGCAGATTGTCGATCGTAATCCAGCGCTTCTTCAGCGCCACTTCCTCTATGCAGCCAATCATCTTTCCGCTTCGCTGCGCCTTCCGGATCTCTCCGGCCGCGTCATACAGGCTGTCCGCCGTCCCGGCATCGAACCAGGAATATTCATCACCAAGCGTCACAACGTTCAGCTCGCCCTGCTCCAGATACGCGTTGTTTACGGATGTAATCTCCAGCTCACCTCTTGCGGATGGCTTCACCTGATGGGCAATGTCTACAACCCGGTTATCGTAAAAGTACAGTCCCGGAACGATATAATTGGACTTCGGATGCTTCGGCTTCTCCTCAATCGAGATCGCTTTCCCGTCCTGGTCAAACTCCACAACGCCAAACGCCCTCGGGTCCGGGACATAGTATCCGAATATCGTCGCGCCCTTTCCGTTATCCAGCTTCGCTGCTGTCTTCAGCTTCCGGTTAAATACCGGTCCGTAGAAGATATTGTCACCAAGCGCAAGACATACGGAATCGTCTCCGATAAAATCCGCTCCGATCAGAAATGCATCCGCAATGCCGCGCTGAACCTTCTGCTCCTTATATTCAATACGGAGTCCCAGATGAGAACCATCCCCAAGAAGGTCTATAAAAGGCTGGCTGTCGTCCGGAGGAACGATCACCAGAATATCCCGGATTCCCGCCTGCATTAAAACTGAAAGCGGATAATAAATCATCGGTTTGTCAT
>USJM01000242.1 GCA_900555005.1 uncultured Lachnospiraceae bacterium
ATGATTCAAATCCGGAAGGCATCATGGCCCCACCCGCCGTTCCGGAAATAAATCCCAATACAATATGCTTCCTCATGAAATTCTCCAAATGAAATCTTCCGTGAATTACGTCCCTCTTTCTATCACATATGAGCAACCTTGTCAAAAACATCCGTGATGGCCTGACCCGGCGCAGGGGTCAGAAGACTGACAACCACATTGACAAGGCAGGAAATCAAAAATGCCGGAAGAAGCTCGTAGATGTCAAATCCGCCGCCCAGCGGACGTACGAAGAATTTCCAGACAAAAACCATGGCTCCTCCTGCTGCCATCCCGCAGATCGCGCCCTGCTTGTTGGACCGCCTCCAGTACAGGGACAGCAGCACAGCAGGTCCGAATGCTGCACCGAATCCCGCCCAGGCAAAACTGACAATCCTGAATACAGAATTGTTTGGATTCCATGCCAGCACAATTCCAATCGCGGCGATGATGCCAAGCGTCAGTCTCGCAATCAGCATCTCACTCTTTGCGTTCATCCTCCGGTTCAAAAACCCGCTGACGATATCCTTCGATACAGAGGAGGAAGCTGCCAGAAGCTGCGAATCCGAGGTAGACATGGTCGATGCGATGATCCCGGATAAAATCACACCTGCAACGAGCGCCGGTCCGAATCCAAATTCACTGAGCCTGTGAGCAATCCGTACAATGACGGTCTCCGCCGCACTTGAATCCGAAAGAATCTCGATTTTGCCTGTCCTGCTCATCCCAAGACCGATGATTCCAATCAGGATCGCTGCCCCCATCGCAATGACAACCCACACACTTGCGATTCTTCGCGACAGCTTCAGCTTTTTCTCATCTCTGATGGCCATAAACCGCAGAAGGATATGCGGCATTCCAAAATATCCAAGTCCCCATGCCAGCGTGGAAACGATCGTAAGGACAGAGTATGAACCAGATGTTCCCGGTGCCCAGAAGTTCCTGGCATCCGGAATATGACTTCGAAGGAGAGACAAATGCCCGCTCAGCTGTTCTGCGTTGGATACAACTGCAGCCCATCCTCCTGCCTGACTGATTCCAAATACAAGAACGACGATCAGTGCAATGGTCATAATGATGCTCTGCACGAGATCCGTCAGGCTGGCTGCCAGGAAGCCGCCTGTCATCGTATATCCGATGACAATCAGAGCACCAATCATCATGCTGGCATGGTAATCAACTGAAAACAGGGAAGCAAACAGTTTCCCGATCGCAGCAAACCCGGATGCCGTGTATGGAATAAAGAAGATCACGATGATGAGAGCAGATATCAGCGTCAGAATCTTCTTTCTGTCCCCATACCGGTTGGAAAAGTATTCCGGCACGGTGATCGCATCCCCTGCTTCAACTGTATAGTTGCGAAATCTCCTTGCAACAAACAGCCAGTTCAGATAGGTTCCTGCAGCAAGGCCAATCGCAGTCCAGAAGGGTTCCGCCAAACCCGATAGATAGGCAAGTCCCGGAAGACCCATCAGCAGCCAGCTTGACATATCTGACGCTTCTGCACTCATTGCCGTCACCAGCGGGCCAAGCTGTCTTCCGCCCAGATAAAAATCCCCGACGCTGCTATTTTTTTTCGAGGTGATAAACCCGATCAGCAGCATCCCAACCAGGTATGCGATGATTGCAATGATGATTCCAGCCTGTGATGATATTGAACTCATGCTTCCCCTCTCCTTGCCGGCTATTCAGCCCTCTGTATGCACAGGCTCATACGCTTTCTTATGCTGCTGCTTTATCAAGTTATCACAGCAAAATATGAGCCCCGGTATTGAGCGGATTATAGCACAATAGCTGTCTTTTTCAAATATGTATTGTAATTGCAGGAATATGAAAGAACATTTTTCGAGCAGATTGATATTTTGAAAATATTTTTGAAAGAAAAACCGCCGCATCTCTGCGGCGGTCTGTTTCCTGAATGACTGAAAAATCTGATCAGCAGGAGGTCTCTCTCACTTTGCATAATCCACAACACGGGATTCACGAATAAGACTGACCTTCACCTGTCCCGGATACTCCAATTCGGATTCGATCTGCTTTGCTATGTCCCTGGCAAGGAACGTCATATCTGCATCGCTGACCTGATCCGGAACAACCATGATACGAATTTCTCTTCCGGCCTGAATGGCAAATGACTTCTCAACTCCCTTGAAGCTGTTCGCAATATCTTCCAGTTGCTTTAGTCTGTTGGTGTATGTTTCGAGGGTTTCTCTTCTTGCCCCTGGGCGCGCTGCAGAAATTGTATCTGCAGCCTGTACAATACAGGCAATCAGAGATTCCGGTTCTACGTCGCCATGGTGAGACTCCACAGCGTTGATGACGATCTGATTCTCCTTGTACTTCCGGCAGAGATCAGCCCCGATCTGCACATGTGTTCCTTCCACCTCGTGATCGATGGACTTTCCAATATCATGCAGCAGCCCGGCTCTCTTTGCAAGCCGGACATCGACTCCAATCTCAGAAGCGAGCAACCCTGAAAGATGCGCCACCTCAATGGAATGTTTCAGCGCATTCTGACCGTAGCTGGTTCTGAACTTCATCCTTCCAAGCAGCTTTACCAGCTCCGGATGGATTCCGTGTACACCCACCTCGAGGCAGGCCTCATCGCCGGCTTCACGGATCTCGTTCTCTACTTCCTTCTTTGCCTTCTCAACTGTCTCCTCGATCCTGGCCGGATGAATCCGTCCGTCCACGATCAGTTTTTCGAGCGCAATCCTTGCCACCTCACGGCGGATCGGGTCAAAACTCGAGAGGACAACAGCCTCCGGAGTATCGTCAATAATCAGGTCCACACCGGTCAACGTCTCAATTGCCCGGATATTGCGGCCTTCCCGGCCGATAATACGGCCCTTCATCTCATCGTTCGGCAGCTGTACAACTGAAATAGCTGCCTCCGCGACCGTGTCTGCTGCACAGCGCTGAATCGCCTGGACGACATACTCCTTGGCCTTTCTGGCCGCGTCCTCTTTCGTCTGGTTGATCAGCTCTTTGTAAAGCTTTGCAGCGTCCGTCTTTGCTTCGTCTTCAACAGATTTTAAAAGATATTCTTTTGCCTGGTCGGAGGTCAGACCGGAAATTCTTTCCAGTTCCTGTACTCCTTTTTGTTCAAGTTCGTCTACTTTCTTTTCTCTTTTTGTAACTCAGCAACTTTTGCTGTGCACTCTGCCT
>USJM01000243.1 GCA_900555005.1 uncultured Lachnospiraceae bacterium
CGCCGAAGAATCTCCGAAGATATCTCCGAACATGTCCTTCATGCGGGGATCGTTTGCATTAAAATGGAACTCCTGGTATCCATTGCCGCCATTTCCGTTAAAACCGCCAAAGCCCTGGCCGGCTGCACTTTCGTCAAATCCTGCCATGCCGACCTGGTCATAGATCTGCTTCTTCTTCGGGTCAGACAGAACGCTGTATGCTTCGTTGAGCTCCTTGAACTTTGCCTCCGCCTGTTTGTCTCCCGGGTTTGAATCCGGGTGATATTTCCGTGCAAGCGGCGGAATGCTTTGCGGATCTCCTCGTCCGAGGCAGTCCTGCTGACGCCGAGGACATCATAGTAATCTCTTTTCTCTGCCATCTGCACTCACCTCTTTTCACACTTACCGTTATAGCCATAATTGTTAGCACTGTCAATAAGAGAGTGCTAATTTTCCTGAAACGCCAGCGTTCCCCTTCCGCCTTCATAGTCCAGCCGGAGAATCGCCCCGTTGATCATCGTCATGTGCGGAATTGTGTGTCCGATATCCATTTCCCAGATCACCGGAATCTGGGGTTGCCCTGGCAGTTTCTCCTGCCCGGCTCCGCCGAACGCCCGCTCCACCGCCTCATCGTATGTCATGCCGGACTCGCTTTTCTCAAACAAGGTTCGCCCCAGCAAAACCGCTTTCGTGCAGCGGAACCATCCCGCATATTTCATCTGAAGGAATGTCCGGTACAGCATCTCGGCACTCAGCGCAAAATTGTCAAAGTACCAGATGATCCCATCCTTCTCTCCGTACCGGTTCACAAACAGGGAGGCCCCGTCACAGGGTGTCCCGATCAGATCCTTGAGGACATCGATGCACCCGCCGATGCACCGGCCTGTTGTGTGGATTGCGCCGATATTCGATTTCCAGATCGTCGGTGTATCAAACTGAATCTTCTCGGCAAGAAACGGCGCACAGCCGAGATGCTTTTCCGAGGTCTCCTGAACCGGGTTCTCCCCCTTCAGGAAACGCAGATTATCCTGCAGATACCTGCTCTCGTCTGCTCCAGTTGCACACTGAGTGTCGCTGCCGTCAGGCAAATCGTAGCTTCCTGCATTGCAGCCGTAGAGTGTCGCCACATCGCAGATGGTTGTATAGGGAAACAGAAGCCCCGTCGGATCCGAAGCGCCCATCAGCCACTTCGGGTTACGTTTCATCTGCTCAAAGTCTGCATACGGAAGCATCTCGTCGAGGAAATCTCCCCCGGATGCCGCCATCACCATCTTCACCTCAGGATCCGCAAACAGCGCATTCAGTTCATCGCCGCGTACCTGTGCGCTGCCTCCCCGTTCACTGTCAAGCCGCACAGATCCGGTCTCCCTGATCCGATAGCCCTCCGCCCGCAGAGTCCTCAGAGACCGGTCAAAGCTCTCCAGCTTTCTGCCGACACCTGCCGACGGCGCGCAGACCCCGATCAGATCCCCTTTCTTTAAAAATTCCGGATACTTCATCGCTCATCTCTCCTGTTCTTCTTCGTTATTTCTTCACAATACCACAGTCCCGCCTTGTCGGATACCCATCATCGTTGTAAACTAGGCATGTCAGAAAATTCATACCTTGTCCGGTATTCACCGGTGCTTTCAGAAGTTTTCAGAATAGAGGTTTCACAGATGATGAGTCTCGTACAAAATCGAATCGTGGTGAAGGTCGGTACCTCGACCCTCACGAATGACCTGGGGCAGGTCAACCTGCGTTCATTTGACCATCTGGCGCTTGTCTGCTCCGATATCCAGAATATGGGCTATGAGGTCGTCCTTGTCTCTTCCGGAGCGATCGCAGTCGGCGTCAACAAGCTCGGCCTGAAGTCCAAGCCCTCCTCCATGCCGCTCAAGCAAGCTGCCGCCGCGGTCGGCCAGTGCAGAAACATGTTCCTCTATGACAAATTCTTTGGAGACTACGATAAGACGATCGGTCAGATTCTGCTCAATGCCTCCGACATCGAGCAGGAGGAGAAAAAAGAAAACCTGACCAACACCTTCAATACCCTCCTGGAACTCGGCATCATTCCCGTTGTGAATGAAAATGATTCTGTCAGCTACACGGAAATCGAGTCAAAGGACCGGCTCTTCGGAGACAACGACATGCTCTCCGCTGTGGTCGCCGTGCTGGTCCGGGCAAAGAAGCTTGTCATCTTCTCGGACATCGACGGATTCTATGACAAGGATCCCCGCCTTCATCCGGATGCAAAGCTGATCTCCCGCATCGACACCATCGATGAAGAGGTCCAGAAGCTGGCGGGCGGCGCCGGCTCCAGGAGAGGCACCGGCGGAATGCGGACAAAGCTCGAGGCCGCGGCTCTGGCAACTGCAAACGGCATCGATACAATTGTGACAAACGGTAAAAATCCGGAGAATCTGTACGACATCGTGCACGGGAAGCCGGTCGGAACCCTGTTCAAGGGGAGTACAAAGATCTTCGTCTGACGAAGAAGAGGAGGCAGCCATGGTTCCGTTTGAAGCAGAAAAATTCGAGCCCTACATGAAAACCGTTGTCCGCCCATGGCTTCAGGATCATGTGGAGGATGGTCAGTTTCCGGGGTGGGATGGAAAACTGATTCATTTCTATCGCGCTAAGAACCCTTCTCCGAAGGGCATCATCGTCATGCTCCACGGATTCTGCGGCTTCTTCGGAAAATACCATGAGGTTCTCTACAATTTCTATGAGGAAGGGTATTCCATCTACTTTCTCGAACTCAGAGGCCACGGTCTGTCCTATCGTCCGGTCAGCAGCCCGTCGATGGTGGATGTCGGCGATTTCGACGAATATGTTGAAGACCTGAAGAGCTTCTGGATACAATCGTGATTCCGGACCAGACCGAAACCTCAGATCTGCCGAACTATACGGCCCTTCCGCTTTTTCTGTACGCCCACTCTATGGGCGGCTGCATCGCCACTTTGTTCCTGGAAAAATACCCGGACATATTTCAGGCCGCAGTGCTTTCTTCGCCGATGATCGATATCAACTTCGGTTCTACGCCTCGCTGGAAGGTCAATCTCACCGCGCTTGGCACAAAACTGCTCGGCTGGAACGACCGCTATGTACCCGGTCAGGGAGACTTTGACGGGAAGCCTTACTTTGAAGAGAGCGGCGCCTCCTGCAGGGAGCGCTATGACTACAGCTTCCGGCTCCGGCTTGCGCCGGAAAGTCAGGGTGCCAAC
>USJM01000244.1 GCA_900555005.1 uncultured Lachnospiraceae bacterium
TCATCATCGGATTCTTCATCCTGAGCCTCGGACTCCAGAAAGGGGTGGAGAAGATTACGAAGGGAATGATGATCGCGCTTCTGCTCATCATGGTTGTGCTGGCAATTCATTCCATCTTTATGCGGGGAGGACGGGAAGGCCTGCTGTTTTACCTGACGCCGAACATGGCGGAAATCCACCGTGCCGGTATCTGGAATGTGATCCAGAATGCGATGAATCAGGCGTTCTTCACGCTGTCGATCGGCATGGGCGGAATGGCGATCTTCGGGAGCTATATCGGGAAGGACCATGCACTTCTGGGGGAGTCCGTCAATGTCGCGGCACTGGACACTTTTGTGGCATTTACCTCCGGTCTGATCATTTTTCCGGCCTGCTTTGCGTACGGTGTACGTCCGGACTCAGGACCGGCACTGATCTTCAAGACGCTGCCGAATATCTTCAATCATATGGCGATGGGACGCCTCTGGGGAGCATTGTTCTTTGTCTTCATGACATTTGCGGCGTTCTCGACCGTGATCGGGGTATTTGAGAACATCATTGCGATGTTCATGGATCTCACGGGCTTCAGCAGGAAGAAGGCCTGCCTTCTGAACGGAGCACTGATGCTTCTGCTGGCGACGCCATGTGCCTTCGGACCGAATCTGCTTGCGGGTGTGCACCCGATGGGCGGCAGCTCGACCTTCATGGACCTGGAGGATTTCATCGTCTCGAACCTGGTGCTGCCGCTTGGCTCGCTGACGTTCTGTATCTTCTGCACAAGGAAGGCCGGCTGGGGCTGGAAGTCGTTTATGGCGGAGGCGAATACCGGGAAGGGGCTGAAGGTCCGGGGCTGGATGTGCTTCTATCTGACCTGGATTCTGCCGGTGCTGTTCGGAATTGTATTTGTGATGGGACTGGTGTGAACGGGGGGATGATCATGGACGAAAAAGAATTCTACATTGACAAGGATGGGTTCCGGATCCACGCGAAGCTGGCGATTCCGGGTGATCGGACGGTCGAAAAGATGATGCAGCCAGGAGCTGAGCGGGCGCTGGTGATTGTCGTTCACGGCCTGACGGGTCACATGGAGGAACGCCATATTGCTGCGGTGGCGCGGGCTGTTCTGCAGACAGGTGCTGCAGCGCTCCGGGTGGAGCTGTACGGCCACGGGAAGACGGATGGAGATTTTTTGAACCATAACCTGCTGGAGTGGGTTGGAGAGCTTTTATACATCATCGACTATGCCCGGAGCCTTCCGTTTGCCGGCAGTCTGTATCTGACCGGCCATTCGCAGGGCGGGCTTGCGGTGATGCTTGCCGCGGCGCTCAAAGAAGATCAGCTGAAGGCGATCATACCGCTTCGCCGGCGATCATGATCCGGGATGCCTGCCGGAAGGGGGAGGTCTTTGCGGAGAAGTTCGATCCGGCGCTCATTCCGGATCGGGTGAAGATCACAGAGGGAAAGTATGTGACAGGCAATTATGTTCGAACTGGAAGAGTACTTCCGATCGAGCAGGCAATCGATGGGTTCCGGAAACCGGTGCTGATCATCCACGGGACGGAGGACGAGACAGTTCCATACGGGTATGCCGAGGATGCGGCCAGACGTTACCATCATGCCAGACTGGTGCCAGTGCCGGGCGATGATCACTGCTATGACCGTCACCTGGAGGTTGTCACAGACGCTGTGAAGGCGTTCCTCCGGGAAATGGAGGCGGATGCACAGCCGTCTGGGGAATGTGCGGCTGGGCGGGATGACTGACAGACAGTATGTATGACTTGACGGCCGGCGGGCTGCGTGGCAGGATTGAGGCTGCTTAAGAAGCATCTGCATAATAGCCGGCAAGCAGGGAAAAGGACAGGAGGCAGGAAAGAGCGGGATGAAGACGGAAGGAAACAGGTGCGTGATGAAACAGAAAAGGACATCCGGGGGCAGGCTTTCCACGCTGCGGCCGGTTCTGTGCGCCGCTGTACTGATGGCTGTCTGTCTTCTTTTTTCAGGGATTGCTGAGGCAAATTCCAAGAAACCGGCGTACAGGAGGCCGTCGGTTGACAGAAAACGAAGGGATATTATCCTGTATGTCGGAGATTCCAGGACATGGTTTTATGATCTCCACCATGTGAAGGACAAGCGGGACGGACTGATTTATCGCGACGGAGCATCAATCGGTGAACTTCGATACAACAAGAACTACAGCCGATGCGGACAGCTTGGAAAGTACCTCCGCGATGCGCTGAAAACCTATCCGAATGCAAAGATCGTCCTGAACTTTGGCTGTAATGGCTGCTCGCGGGTTTCGAGCAACGCGAAGAGGGTCGTGAAGGAGTATCAGAAATGGATGCGCGCCTATCCGGACCGACAGTTCTATGTGGCAAGCATATTTCCGGCTGCCGATCGGAAGCCCTATTCAAGAGGAAATATGCATTATATGAACCGTGCGCTGAAGAAGAACTTTCCGGACATATACATTGACGCGGGAGAGTATCTGGAGAGAAGAGGTCTTGATCAGCCGCGCAAGGATGGAAGAGGGTTTCAGAAAAAACGGGGCGGGTATGATCTCAAGCATTACAGCAGGTATGCGTCAAAGGCGGTAAAGAAGTATATCCGCAGTGTGGTGATGGCGGCAGGCTGACAGGAAACCGCTCTGGTGCGGGCCAGCGCAAAAAGGTGCTATACTGAGAATGAAGTTTTCATCCGGCAAGGGCGCCGGAAGCTGATCCGACAGATGACGGATGAGGCAGACTGGCCGGGTGAAGGAAAAGCTGCCACGAGGAAGAACCATATGCAAGGATCCAGTCTGCTGACGGAGATCAGCCTTTCATACAACCAGTACACGAAGACGGAGCGAAAGATTGCCGACTACATTCTGAAAAAGCCGGGCGGTGTCCTGTTCATGTCGATCACAGAGCTCGCGGAGGAATGCGGTGTCGCGGAGGCGAGCATCCACCGGTTCTGCCGGAAGGTCGGAGCGAAGGGATATCAGGAATTCAAGATGAAGCTGTCTCTGAGCACGATGCCGGAAGAGCCGGAGTCCGATGAAGGCGCCGCTGACGGGAGCGGCAAGGTTGCGACGGGGCAGATGTTTGCAGACATTCTGCAGACTCACATCAATGCCATCCGGGAGACGAATGCGCTGCTGCGTCCGGAGACAGTCAATGCGGCGGTAGATCTGATGATCCGGTCCCGCAGTGTCCAGTTCTTCGG
>USJM01000245.1 GCA_900555005.1 uncultured Lachnospiraceae bacterium
CAGTGCATTAATAAAACAGAGCTTCAAAACGTAATGAAGGCTCCGGCATATTTGCAGTGCAAGGATCTGAAAAAAGCAAAAAATAAAAACCCGCCATATCCATATGGAACCCCTCTCCAATGCATCAAAACAACTGACCTGTCAGGAAACGATCATACCCTGAAATCGTGTCTAATTTGTATCCACAGAAAGAAGACACAGCCCCAGATACAGGGATATGCCTTCTTTTGATAATGTGATGGATTCCTCTGTCAAACCTTCAATACCAGCGTCTCATATGGGGCCAGCAGCCTTTCTCCTTCCAGCTCCTCTCCTGTATACAGATCGGCCGATTTTCTTTTAATCTGGATCGACTGCGGCGTCTTCTCGTAGTTCAGGACGAACAGATACCCAGGCCGGTCCTTCCCGGTCCGAAGCGCGATCTCGCAGCCCGCCGGAGCTTCCACGATATCCTGATATGGTTCGATCACATCCAGCTTTTCAAAGAATACGGCCGCCGTCTGTTCTGAGAAGCAGCCGCCGAAATAGTAAACCTTTCCCTTTCCGACGCTGTTCTCAATCAGCGCAGGGGTTCCAGTATAATAGGAATCCTTGTAAGTACCAGCTGTCTTTGCCCCTTTCAGAGGCTGAAGCTCGTCATTGAACACAGGCGCCTCCAGAGTTGTCCCGTTCCAGTCCACGTGAATCATCCCTTCATCTGAAGCGGTCAGGGTGAACTCTGTGACGTCTGCTCCAGTCAGCTTTGCAGCGACTCCCGGAAGATTCTGCTGCACGCATTTCCCGGTCGGATCCTTCAGCCCTGCACGGCAGCCGAACACCAGCCTTCCTCCCTGCTCGGCATAAGCCGTCAGAATCCGGACCTGCCGCTCTGTCAGGATCACCGCGTGTGGATAGAAGACAACTCGATGCTGGCTCAGCTTCTCCACAACTGCGCGATCATCCGCCTCGGACGCATCTGACTCTTCCGACGGCAGATAGATCAGATCGACAGGCGTAT
Source organism: uncultured Lachnospiraceae bacterium (assembly GCA_900555005.1). The sequence continues at coordinate 998 of USJM01000245.1, forward strand.
GCGTATGCTGGGAGGCCGCATACAGTCCATTCATGCTCATTCGGTCGAGGGCCCCGTGCCACTCGTCGAGTTCCGCATCGAACTTATTGTCGTAGGTTTCAACGATGCCGACCTTCGCCTCGTACTGCGTCCCGGCCAGTTCGGAAATTCTGACGAACTTGTCATGAATCTCCCGGACCTCCCGGATCCTGCGATTCTCCCTTCCGGAATAATCCAGAATGCCATGCCAGTAGATCTCTGTTCCCATCGTGCTTGTCCGCCAGCGGAAATAGCTGATATAGTCGGCCCCATGCGCAATGCTCTGCATCGTCCATAGCGTAATCTGGCCAGGTCTCGGCGTCGGCGCTTCCATCCCCGTGTTCCAGCCATTTGCGCCGGACTGCTGCTCCATGATGCCGAATGTCCCCTTCAGCGCCCGCACCTCATCCAGATTCAGCCCCCAGATCCGATCCTTGAGTGTCGTCAAAGCAGTAAAGTGTGAATGGATGCCATATGCCATATTCGGGTAGGAATCATACGTCATAAAATCCAGACTTTCGCGCGTCATCCGGTGGTTGTCCAGATCCGCAAACAACCCGTTTGTCGTGATGAAATCATCCGGCTTGATATATTTCCGGAGAATGTCACTCTGCAGCTTTGCCCAGCGGCATGCAGAATCCGATACGAAGCGTTTGTAGTCCAGCACCTCATGGGGATTCGTGTTATTGCTCAGCGTCGTCCTCGGCACATAACTTCTCCCCAGGCCGTGTAGGTCTGGTTCCAGAATGCCGTTCCCCAGGCTTTATTCAGATTCCGGATGCTTCCGTACTTTGCTTTTAAAAACTCACGGAAGGCCAGCGTATCGCTTTCCGAGTAGAATTCGTTTTTCTCACAGTTCATTTCATTGTCAAGCTGCCAGCCGATGATACATGCCCGCTTTGCATAGTGAGCACCAAGCCGCTCTACAATGTTCCGTGTGAAGCGCTGATAGATAACAGAATTATAGTTATAATGTCTTCTCGCACCATGCCGGTAAAGCACACCGTCCTGGCGCGCATTCAGAACCTCCGGATACTTGTCCGTCATCCACGCCGGCGGTGTCGCCGTCGGTGTGCAGAAAATCACCTTCATGTCCTTCTCTTCGCACAGATCCAGGAATCTGTCGAAGAAATCATAGGAGTATTCTCCTTCTGCAGGCTCGAATACATTCCACGAAAATTCAGCTACCCGGATGACTTCGATGCCCGTCTCATGCATCCTGTCCAGATCCTGGTCCCACAGCTGCTCATCCCAGTGCTCCGGATAGTAATCCGTTCCCATGATGATACGATCGCCATTCAGCAGATAACTCATGTTGGTTTTCCCCCTGTTTCAAGTACATGCCGTCGTGTCCACCTGACTTTCTCCGTTGATCATAACACGTAGTTGAATCCAACTGGATATCGTTTTCTTACAGCAGACAAGGAACAGGCAATCCGAACTCGAGCCGCTTCAACCGGCACCGGTTCTGGGTGATAAATACAGGAAATGATCAATGGCCGCACCCCTGAATTTCTGACAATATCTGAATAAAAGAGACTCAGCAAGACCATACGGCCTTCTGAGTCTCTTCTCACTTATATTCAGTTTCCTCTCGTCCTCATCCACATCCAGACAAGGACAATTCCCCAGACACCAGGGCCCCGGCAATAATCAGGTTCTGTGCCATACCGGTCACACTTTCACATCTGACGCTGCAGCGTCCTGCGCCTTCTCACGCAGGTCCCTCAGATGAACAAGCAGTGCGTAGATTCCCGGAAGGACAACAATCAACAACAGAAAAAGTGCAATAAAAGCTAACATAGAAAACCTCACTTTCTACAAATTGCAATGTGTATATTTGCATTAGTAAAAAGTGAGCACCCCTGGACCTTTCCCATCCTGCCTCTGAATATAGTGAAGAACCCTTCTGAAGGGCAGGTTTGGCGATTCAAATCTCCTGCGGATTGAAACGGTCAGAATGGTGAAGAGAAAATTGCACAGGATGAAGACAAACGGCACTGTTAGAAGCGCTTTCGCCTCTTTCCTGCTCCAGTGCTCCCATCCAGTACTGGCATCGACCCGGATCGATATCTTTTGCGGAAGCCTGATTGGCAGGATCTCATCCTCTGCAGCAACCTTCAGTACGGCGCGGGCCGCTGCCA
>USJM01000246.1 GCA_900555005.1 uncultured Lachnospiraceae bacterium
CCGCATCGGAGAGGGGGGTGTCTTCTCAGCGCTGTGGACGCTGTGCGGGCGCCTTTCCTGCGGGATGGATGCGGATATTCATCTGATTCCGATCCGGCAGGAGACGATCGAGATCTGTGAGGCGCTGAACCGGAACCCATACAGGCTGTATGGTACAGGCGGTCTTCTGGCCGTTGTGCGCAACGGGGAAGCCGTTCTGCGGAAACTGGAAAGGGAAGGTCTTGAGGCGGCTGTGATCGGAAAGCTGACGAAGGGACCCGGGCGGTATATCCGCAACCGGGATATCACCCGGTGCCTGGAGAAACCGCAGTGCGACGCCCTGTTTGAGGAAGGATGAGGGATTGCCGGAGCTTCCGCCCGGGTTCTGGCGTGGGAGGAGCCGGTTGACAGAGTCTGTACCAACAGGTAGAATGAAAAAATATAGACAACAAAGGCACCATGCCGAAAAGTTTTCGGACTGAATTCAAATCAAGCAGATAGGAGCGAAAAATTTATGAGAGAACAGATTCTGGAGCTTCTGGAACGCAATTCCAGAATGACTCCTGCTGAGATTGCCGTCCTCCTCGGATCTGGAGAGGAAGTCATCGCCTCTGAGATTAAAAAGATGGAGGAGGAGAATGTCATCTGCGGGTACAACACGCTGATTGACTGGGATAAGACCGGTGCCGACAAGATCACGGCCCTGATCGAGGTGCGCGTGACCCCGACCAGAGGACAGGGCTTTGACAAGATTGCGGAGCGCATCTACAACTATCCGGAGGTTCAGTCCGTCTATCTGATTTCGGGCGGGTATGACCTGCTGGTGATCCTTGAGGGAAAGACGCTGAAGGAGGTATCGCACTTCGTGTCGAGCAAGCTTTCCACGCTGGACTCTGTGATCTCGACCGCCACCCATTTCATTCTGAAGAAGTACAAGGATGACGGAATCATCTTCGACAAGAAGAAAAAAGATGAAAGGATGCTGGTGGAGCCGTGAGAGATCCGATCGGGAAAAAGGCCGCAGAGCTGAAGCCCTCCGGCATCAGAAAATTTTTTGATATTGTGGCAGAGATGGATGATGTCATCTCGCTCGGCGTCGGGGAGCCTGATTTTGACACGCCCTGGGCGATCCGGGACGAGGGCATCTACTCTCTTGAGCGCGGACGCACGTTTTATACGTCGAATTCCGGGCTGAAGGAACTCCGACGGAGATTGCATCCTACATCCATCGAAGGCTGGGGGTCCATTACAACCCGATTTCCGAGATTCTTGTCACGGTCGGCGGATCGGAAGGAATCGATCTGGCTTTTCGCGCCATGATCAATCCCGGGGACGAGGTGCTGATTCCGGAACCCAGCTATGTTTCCTATAAGCCGTGCGCAATCCTCGCGGACGCGGTCCCGGTCGTGATTCCGCTCAAGGAGAAGAATGAATTCCGCCTGACAGCGGAGGAGGTGGAGGCGGCGGTCACACCGAAGACGAAGATCCTCGTGCTTCCATTTCCGAACAATCCGACCGGAGCGGTCATGACGCGGGCGGACCTCGAGGCGGTCGCGAAGGTCTGCATCGAGCATGATCTGTACGTGCTCTCCGATGAGATATATTCGGAGCTGACCTACACGGGAGAAGATCACTGCTCTATTATCCAGATCCCGGGGATGAAGGAGCGGACAATTCTGATCAACGGGTTCTCCAAGGCGTACGCCATGACGGGCTGGCGGCTCGGATACTGCTGCGGACCCGAGGCGATCATTCATCAGATGACAAAGGTCCACCAGTTCGCGATCATGTGCGCGCCCACCAACAGCCAGTATGCCGCGGTGGCGGCGCTGCGGGACTGCTATGGCGAGGTGGTGAAGATGCGGGAGGCCTATAACCAGAGAAGACGGTTCCTTCTTCATGAGTTTGAGAAGATGCAGCTTCCGTGCTTTGAGCCGTTCGGTGCCTTCTATATGTTCCCGTCGATTCAGGAATTCGGCATGAGCAGCGACGAGTTCGCAACGGAGCTTCTGAAGGACCAGAAGGTGGCAGTCGTGCCGGGCAGCGCATTCGGCGAGAGCGGGGAAGGCTACGTTCGGATCTCCTATGCCTACTCGCTGGATAGTCTGAAGGTGGCGATGGAGCGTCTTTCCGCGTTTATCACAAAACTGCGGCAGCGGTAAGCGGCTGGGAAAGTCCGCGCAGGAATACAGCGTTGTTCAGAGACTCTGATTTGTGAAAGCCTGCAATCCTGAAAAAAGGTAAATATCACACAAAAAAGACACGGCATACAGGTCAGGAAACAGCATATTGAAAAAAATAAACCTCCGTGTTATCATCAGTTTACTTGTTAAAGTGCCTGGCTGCTCGAATGTTTCCGGCGTAATACTCTGATTCCAGGACAGGGTGCACGCCGGATATTTTGTGCAGCGCCGCGTTGAGCGGATGCACGAAAGGGAGGGAAAACATTATGTTTGGCTTTTTACTTTGTCTGGTGATCCTGATCGCCGGGTATTTCACGTACGGCAAGTTTGTGGACAACACATTCGCACCGGATGACCGTGAGACCCCTGCGGTTGCGATCAACGATGGTGTGGACTATGTTGTCATGCCGGCCTGGAAGCTGTTTCTGGTACAGCTTTTGAACATCGCCGGTCTTGGCCCGATCTTCGGTGCCATCACCGGTGCGATGTGGGGACCGATCGTCTTCCTCTGGATTACCTTCGGAACCATCTTTGCCGGCGGCGTACACGACTATCTGTCCGGTATGATGTCCGAGCGTGAGAACGGCGCATCGATTTCCGAGGTAACCGGAAAGCTGCTCGGCCCGGTGATGCAGAACATCATGCGTGTCTTCTGTGTCATCCTTCTGATCATGACCGCACGGTCTTCGCGGTCGGTCCGGCAGGCCTTCTGAAGGCACTGTTCACCGATACCGGCATGAAGTCCGGCATCCTGGTCAATTCGACCTTCTGGCTGACCGTTATTTTGATCTATTACTTTACGGCGACCTTCATTTCCATCGACAAGATCATCGGAAAGATCTATCCGGTTTTCGGTGTTGCGCTGATCGTCATGGCACTCGGTGTCGGCGGCGGGACGCTGATCCTTCGCGGGAAGGACATCCCGGAGCTGTTTACTCACTTCTACAACATGCATCCGGCAGGAAAGGCAGTCTGGTCCTACATGTTCATC
>USJM01000247.1 GCA_900555005.1 uncultured Lachnospiraceae bacterium
CGACACCCGGCGCAATGAACAGTTGTTCAGATAGTGTGCCCAGTGCCCGCTGACAAGCCACAGACGCTTGTTGTTGATCAGCGGCGCCGCGATCTCGGTATAGCCATGCTTTCTCTGGATCTGACGGCTGTACTTCATGAGCGCCTGGTACATCTGCCACCCTCTCGGCAGCCAGTACGGCATCCCCGGAGCGGTCTCGTTGAACATGAAGAGCTCGAGCTGCGTGCCGATCTTGCGGTGATCACGCTCCTTCGCTTCCTCGATCATCTTGAGGTGCGCCTTGAGCTCGTCTTTCGACGGAAACGCATACAGGTAGACTCTCTGCAGCTTGTCACGCTTCTCGTCCCCTCTCCAGTACGCCATGGAGGTGGAGTGAATCTTGAACGCTGCACTCAGAAGCTCCTGTGAGTTGGCCACATGCGGTCCGCGGCACAGGTCGACATAGTCATCCCCGGTATAGTAAACAGTGATCTTTTCGTCTTCCGGAAGGTCCTCAATCAGCTCGGTCTTGAACTTCTGATTCTTGAAGAGCTCAAGCGCCTCCGCGCGGCTGACCTCCCTGCAGGTCCAGTCTTCCTTCCTCTTCAGGATCTCATGCATCTTGTTCTCGATCGTTGTGAAATCCGCCTCGGTGATCGACTTTCCTGCCGGAAGCACAAAGTCATAGTACGCGCCATCCTCGATCTGCGGTCCGATCGCATACTGAACGTCTTTCCCGTAGATCTCAATCACAGCCTTCGCCAGCACATGGGCAAGGGAGTGGCGGTATACCGCAAGATACTGTTCCTTATCCATAACAGAACTCCTTTCAATTTGAACCCAACCAGGGTCCTTTTTCCTTTACAGTGTTTCATTATATAGCAAAATAAAAATGTGGCAACCAGTCTTTCCCTTACTCCTGTACTTCTAAAATGCAAGATGGCTGCCCCTGTCAGTCTGTCTGCATATCCTGAGCCTGCTGTGTCTGTGGAATTTCGCTGCGGACGTCCCGTTTACTCCAGTACCGCTGCGATTTTGTCCATCCATTCCGGAATCTGAATGTGCTGCGGGCACTGTCTTGCACACTGGCCGCAATGGATGCAGTCTGATGCCTTTCCATGGCCTTCCCCTGTAGAAAAAGTATAATTTCTCACTGCGGATGCATGGTTATCGTAGACCATCTGCAGGTTCATCGCGCTGAATATGCCCGGAATATTGATTTTTTTCGGGCAGCCCGCCACACAGTAGCGGCAGGCGGTACACGGGATCTGGTCGATCCGGCGAGGATCTTCTGCACGCTCCGGATGACCTCCTGTTCTTTTTCGCTGAGCGGCTGGAAGTTTTTCATGTAGGATATGTTATCTGCTGTCTGTTTCTCGTCGGACATCCCGGAAAGCACCACCATGACGCCCGGCAGACTGGCTGCGAACCGGATCGCCCACGATGCATAGCTGGCCTCCGGATCTGCCGCCTTCATCATTTCTCTTGCGGCCTTCGGCGGACTGGCCAGGGTCCCGCCCTTGACCGGTTCCATCACGATGACCGGCTTGTGATGCCTGACGGCGGTCTCATAGCAGCCTCTGGACTGCACACGCGGATTCTCCCAGTCTGCATAGTTGATCTGAAGCTGAACAAACTCGACATCCGGATGCTTCGTCAGCAGCTCGTCGAGCACCTCAGGTGTGTCGTGAAAGGAGAAACCATAGTGGCGGATCTTCCCCTCCGCCTTCGCTTCCAGCATGCATTCGTACATTCCGGTACCGTCCCCAGGTTTCCAGCATGTGTCCATCTGATGAAACTGATACACATCAATATATCCGCAGTTCATCATCCGAAGAGAGGTCTCAAGATCACGCTGAAACTCCCGGGGAGTCTGGGCATGTGTCTTCGACGCAATGAAAATGTGCTCTCTTCCAGTCTTGAAGAGGCCGCCCTCCATGCCAAAAGCATATCCGATTTTCTCTTCCGAGTCACTGTATGCCCTTGCAGTGTCAAAGTACCGCATTCCACCTTCGTAGGCGCACTGAAGGAGGTGTGCGGCCTCCTCCTTTGAAACTCTCTGGATTGGCAATGCTCCGAATGCATTCTGCGGGACTGTGATCCCGGTCTTGCCAAGCGTAATGGTCCTCATGCTTCAAATTCCTCCTCTGCAGACCGTCTGTTCCTGTTGGGGTTGATAAAAATAGCGCTTCCCAGCAGATCCCGGATAAGTGCCTTTGCATCCCGCCGGGTTTTCATCATATCAGTTCCATCCCTGCGGGAGAACACATACCCCCACATTCCCATTGCAAGAAATGAATTGACCTGCTGAATCGGGTATTGCGTCCAAAAGCGTTCTTCCTGCAGATCATCCAGAATCTCACTTTCCCTTTCCATCTTTTCCAGGCACTTGATAATGAACTGATAGAGTTCATACATCATTCCGGAGTTTCCAATCATCTTCGCCGTCAGAAAGCTTTGGCTTCCAAGCACATCGATGATTACGTCTGTGTAAGCCTCCATCCAGCACAGGAAACAGTTCAGCCTTGGCGGAAGATCCGTTTCTGAATCCTCTGAAATCTGCGGCAGTCTTCCCCGGATAGTCTCTCCTTCTTTCCGCATCCTGCTCATAACCTCATCCTGCAGATCCTGAAAACAATCTTTCATAAGCTCATTCTTATCGGAATAATACTTATAGAATGTCAGCCGTCCGGTTCTTGCATGCTCACAGATCTCAGTCACCGTGATCTCCTCAAACGAATGGTCCTCAAGAAGGTTAAGCAAGGCATTCTTCAGGCCCTTCCGGGTCTTCATGATTCTTTTATCCATCGCACATCCCCCTTTCGTCCGGCAGAAGCGCACTGGAGCAATCAGTTTCCGCACAGTTTCTGTCCTATATTGTATCTTACATTGCTTTACTTGATGAAACAAGTCGGCATGTTAGATTCTTGATAAAGAAGGGAGGGATGATTCTATTAAAAAAACCCCCACTCACAAAGAGTGGAGGTTTCAAGGCGTCAACCAGAATCGAACTGGTGATAGAGGTGTTGCAGACCTTTGCCTTACCGCTTGGCTATGACGCCTTATCAGTGACCCCTACGGGATTTGAACCCATGTTATCGCCGTGAAAGGGCGGTGTCTTAACCGCTTGACCAAGGGGCCAGATCCTTCAAGGATAAACTCCCCAAG
>USJM01000248.1 GCA_900555005.1 uncultured Lachnospiraceae bacterium
ACGCCTGTCTTGACAGGCCTGATTCGGAGGAGGGACCATGGCGCGCAACCCGGGAAGAGGGACAAAGTCTGTCTTCCCGGGCATATTGATAGTTGAGGTTATAGTGTGAGTAAGCCAAATGACAAGTCCGGCGGAATGACAAAGGCCGTCCTGGTGCAGGGAACCATCCTTGCGGCCGCTTCGATCATCGCGAAGATCATCGGCCTGATCTACAGGATTCCGCTGACCAACATCCTCGGGGATGACGGAAACAGCTATTATTCCACAGCGAACGAGATTTACTCGATCATTCTGATGGTCTCGTCGTTCAGTCTTCCGCTGGCAGTATCGAAGCTGATGAGTGAGCGGCTGCACAGGGGCTATACGAGAAGCGCGTACAAGGTATTTCTCTGTGCGATGCGGATTGCTGTGATGGCAGGCGTCATTCTGGCCCTCATCACTTATCTGTTTGCCGGAATCATCACAAAGAATGTGATGAACCTGGAATATGCCAAGTACGGACTGAGGGTACTGGCACCGGCGATTCTGATTTTTGCCATCACGGGAACGTTCAGGGGCTTTTTTCAGGGCTTTTCCAACATGGTTCCGACCGCGGTATCCCAGCTGATCGAGCAGGTTGTGAATGCGGTTGTCTCCCTGTATGGTGCCTACGTGATGGTGGATTACGGACGGCAGCTTGCGAAGGAACGCGGGGATGATCTTCTTGGGCCCTCCTGGGGAGCTGCGGGGGCGACCTTCGGAACGGTTGCAAGTGTGACAGTCGCCATGATTGTCATGATGGTCATGTACACTGCTTTCTTCAGAAAGTTCAGGAAGCAGCTTCGGGAAGACCACAGCGGGCACCGGGAATCATCCAGAACCATCTACCGGGCGCTGATCCTCACAATCCTGCCGATTGTACTCTCGACGCTCGTCTACAACATCTCCAATGTGCTGGACCAGGGAATCTTCAACGCGGTTCTCAAGAGTCAGGGCTACACAGAGAAGCAGTATGCGACGATCTGGGGCATTTACTCCGGGAAGTTCCGTGTCCTGATGAACGTACCGCTTTCTCTGGCGTCATCTCTTGGCCCGGCAGTTGTGCCGTCTCTGACGGCTGCCATCGCGTCCGGAGACAAGAAGAGTGCCGTGCGGACGGTACACTCCTCGACACGGTACACGATGATCATCACGATTCCCTGCGCACTTGGCATGGCGGCACTGGGCGGACCGATCATCGAGATGCTGTTTCATCCAAAGACCGGCGTTCCGCTCTCGGCCGGAATTATGCAGGCCGGCGCGCTGGTCATTATTCTGTACTCCCTCTCAACACTGACAACAGCCATTCTCCAGGGACTTGGAAAACTACGGGAACCGCTGATTCACAATGTCATTGCGCTGGTGATCCATACGGTTGTACTGTATATCATGCTTCGCGTGCAGAACCTGAACATCTACGCGGTTCTCTATGCGAATGTGATCTTTGCGTTGATTGTATGTATCCTGAATGCGCTGAAAATCCAGAGGTTTATCTTCTACAGGCAGGAGTACCGGAAGACATTCATCGTGCCGGCAGCCGCATCCATCATCATGGCGTTTGCGGCTTATCTCGCGTATCATCTGTTTCATATGCTGGCCGGCAATTCGATATCCACGATTCTTGCAATCCTGGTCGGCATGATGGTCTATGCCATCGCGCTTGTGGCATTCAAGGGATTGACGAAGGATGAGATTTTAAAGTTCCCGAAGGGGCAGCTGGCAGTAAGGCTGTTTCAGAAGATGGGACTGATGAGGTAAGACATGACCGGAGTTTTTGAGTCCGAAGAATTTCGGAGACTGATCCAGCATACAGATTTGGAAAAGGAGCCGCCCGAGGAGGACGGCTCCGCGCGTCAGGCGTACTTTCTGAAGGAAGCTTCAGACCTGATCCGGGAGAAGGAAGAAAGGCTTGGCAGACGGATGAAGGCCTGCGTTGTCACATTCGGCTGTCAGATGAATGAGCGCGATTCTGAAAAGCTGCGCGGCATCCTGGCACTGGCAGGCTACGAGATGACAGACAGTGAAGATGCGGATCTGGTTCTGTACAATACCTGTACGGTCCGGGAGAATGCCAATATCCGTGTTTACGGCCGGCTCGGGGGGCTCTCCGCATACAGAAAAAAGAACCCGGAGATGATTGTCGGGCTGTGTGGATGCATGATGCAGGAGCCGGATGAGATCGAAAAGATCCGGAAGGATTTCCGCTATGTGCGTCTGGTCTTCGGTACGCATAATCTGCACCGCTTTGCTGAGCTTCTGGTGCGTGTCCTGCTCTCGGACAAAGGAGAGCAGGTGATCGAGGTTGCGGGGAAGGATGACCATATCGTCGAGAATCTGCCGGCGGAGAGAACGTATCCGTTCAAGTCCGGCGTCAATATCATGTTCGGATGCAACAATTTCTGCACCTACTGCATCGTTCCCTATGTCAGGGGACGGGAAAAGAGCAGAAAACCGGAGGACATTGTCCGGGAGATCACGGAGCTTGCCCGGGATGGCGTGAAGGAGGTCATGCTGCTGGGGCAGAATGTCAACTCCTATGGGAGAGGGCTTTCGGAGCCCTGCAGCTTCGCAGAGCTTCTTCAGATGGTCGAGAAGGTCGACGGGATTGAGCGGATCCGTTTCATGACATCCCACCCGAAGGATTTATCGGACGATCTGATCGAAACCATGAAACATTCCGATAAGATCTGCCGTCACCTGCACCTGCCGCTGCAGTCGGGGTCAGACCGGATCCTTTCAGCCATGAATCGTCACTATACCAGCGAAGTCTACCTGAAGCTGGCTGAAAAACTGAGGCGGGAGATGCCGGATCTGTCTCTCACGACGGACATCATTATCGGCTTCCCGGGTGAGACGGAGGAGGATTTTCAACAGACGCTGGATGTTGTCCGGAAAGTCCGCTATGACTCGGCATTTACATTCATCTACAGCAAACGAAGCGGGACGGCTGCCGCCAGGATGGAAGACCAGGTTCCGGATGAGGTGGTCCATGACCGCTTTGACAGGCTGCTGAAGGAAGTACAGCAGATCGGACGTGAGGAGACCTCCCGGTTTGAAGGGCAGACACTGCCGGTGCTCGTCGAGCG
>USJM01000249.1 GCA_900555005.1 uncultured Lachnospiraceae bacterium
CTTGCGGATGCCTTCCGATGGGCGGCACAACGCCGGAGCTCTCTCTTTACAGAGCCGTCAGGCATGATACGGATCTTCCGGTGCGCGTTCTGATCCGGCCGCGCGCCGGGGATTTCTGCTACAGTGCGTACGAGTTCGGGATCATGTGTGATGCAGTTGCCCTGTTTCGGGAGGAAGGGGCGGATGCGGTTGTGACCGGCTGTCTGACGCCGGAGGGAAATGTCGATCTGGAGCGGATGAAGCGGCTCCGGGAAGCGGCCGGGACGATGTATATGACCTTTCACCGGGCGTTTGACATGGTGAAGGATGCCGGTCAGGCGTTCCGGGATATTGTGTCACTCGGCGGGATCTCGACGATCCTGACATCCGGTCAGGCGCCGGACGTGGAGAAGGGCATCGGTAATCTGAAGACCATCATAGCCCGTGCGGACGGACAGCTTGACATCATGCCGGGCGGCGGTGTCAATTCCGGAAATCTGAGACATCTGGAAGAGGAGCTGCATGCGCCGGTCTACCATATGTCCGGGAAGATGGCGGTATCCAGCCGTATGATCTACCGGAATCCTGCGGTGAGCATGGGAGAGGACAGCAGCTCCGAATACAGAATCTGGAGGACGGATGAAGAGGAGGTCCGGAGGGCGCGGGCGATTCTCGGATAAGGGAAAGAGGACAGACACCATGTTGTTTACGAAAGAAATGGATCTTCAGGTCCATGATCATTTTCTTGAGAGAAGAAGCAGGCTGAAATCGTGCATGTCGCATGCGGGCGGCCAGGCTGACAGCCACACTGCAGGAGAGGGTGAAAAACCTGAACGGGTGCCGGGCGGGATCTGCCTGGCGGAGGCAGGAGACGAGGCGGAAGGAGCCCTGACCGGGTTTCCGTCAGACAGATATCTGGAAAGTCTGGGTGCAGATGTTCGTACGGCGCTGGAATTTCTGTATGCCTGGATGCCGGTCTCTGACGTGATGATGTACCCGGCTGAGACGTACCTGGATTTTGCGCGCCGCGGCGTCTGGCTTAGAAAGAACAGAAGTCAGGTCACGGCACTCCCGGCCGATTTCTTCGGGGAGTATGTCCTGTTTCACCGTGTCAACAATGAGGAGATCCGGCCGTGCCGGGAGCTGTTTGGAGAGCAGCTGGACCGCCGTCTGTATGAAGAACATGGAGAAAGGAAAAAGCCGCAGACAGAGGAGGAGCGCGCGCTGGAGATCAACCGCTGGGCAGCGGAAAACGGAACGTACCACAGCGATGATATCCGGACGATCTTGCGGAAGCCTTCTACAGAAGAGGATACGGACGCTGCGGGGAGGAGTCCGTCTTTGTGGTGAATGCCATGCGTGCGGCAGGCGTGCCGGCGCGGCAGGTCTATGCGCCATGGTGGGCGCACACGGACGACAATCACGCCTGGGTAGAGGTCTGGGCCGCAGGCCGCTGGCAGTTTCTCGGAGCCTGCGAGCCGCAGTCTGTCCTGAACCAGGGCTGGTTCAACAGAGCCTCCTCCAGAACCATGCTGATCAGGAGCAGAGCCTATACAAAGGGTGCGTTTCTGGCAGATGAGGACATCATCGGGACGGACGGCTGCGTGACGGAATGCAATCAGACAGCCAGGTACAGAGAAGTCAGAAAGATCCAGGTGCAGGTTCCAAGGCGATTCGCTGCGCCAGGGCAGGCAGGCAGAAGGCCGGACGCTCCGGAGCAGCCTGTGTCGGCTCAGTCCTTGATGGAGAAAAGGAACGGGCAGACGGAAAAGACTGTCGTGGTTGAGCTGCAGGTCTATAACGAAGGTTCCTGGAAGACCCTGGCCCGGGAAAAAACAGACGAAGAGGGACATCTGAGCTTTTCCACCGGTGACGGAATGCTCCGGATCCATCCGCTCAGCAGTGCGCTTCAGGATGCATGCCTGCAGGCCGGAAGCGGCGATGCAGAGGTCATGCTGGCGGCAGCAGGCGATGAGGATGACACGGAACCCGGTGAGTCCGGTCAGAACATGAGGGAGCCAGATGGGGGCTGGCAGCAGATCGAGTACGCGGCACCGTCCGAGAAGTCTGTCCTTTATCCGCAGGCAGATGCCGGGCAGAGGAAAGCGGACAGTGCTTTTCTGGAGAGGGCAGCGGAAATTCGGAACGAGCGGACGAAGGACTGGGAGGCAGAGGGAACCGCTTTCCTCAGAAACGCTTCCGGGACACCGGAGCAGGCGCTTGTGAAGAAGACAGTGCTCTCTTCGCTCAGTGAAAAGGATCTGACCGACTGCAGGGAGGAGATTGTACGCCATCACCTGACAGCAGTTTTGAAGAGTGGTGCAAGAGAAAGATTGTCGGATCCGGAAGTGGTCGGTCTGCGCATCGGGAATGAAGTCCTGAGCAGCTGGTTTGAGGAGGTTTCGGCATATCTCGGTGAGGAGCGGATCGCGTACTTTGCAGCACATCCGGAAGAGATCTGGACTTTCGTGAACGGTCATGTTCATGAGCTGCCGCAGGAGGACTTCGGAGAGCTGATCATGACGCCCGGAGCAGCGCTGAGAAGTGGTGTCTGCAATCAGAACGCCAGAGAGGTACTGGCGGCGGCAGTCGCCCGTGTCTGCGGGATTCCTGCAAGAATCCGGGAAGATGATGGAACAGCAGAATACCGGGTATCGAACAGCCGGTCAGAAAAAGGAGCGCCGTCGGTCCAGGCTGAATATCTTCCGTTTGACAGTTCCCGGAGGGAGACATCCTGCCTGACCCTGCACACAGACGATGAGGCAGATGTCAAATATGAGACCACCTGGGGACTGACCCGGCTCTCCGATGAAGGGCAGCCGGATCAATTCCTCGCCCTGAAGGACAACTGGAACAAGGGACACATGGACATCCCGCTTGTGCCGGGCAGGTACTGCCTGGTTACCGCTCAGCGGCTTCCGAACGGCAACGCCCACGTATTGGAATACCATATCCGGGCGGAGGCAGACAAGAAGGCGGATATCCGTCTGAAGATGCAGCAGATCCGGCCGGAGGAGATGTTTGTCTCTGTCGATATGCCGCCGCTTCATCTGAGAGCCGACAACGGGGAGGCTGTCCGGAAGCAGAACGGACAGAAGAGGCTGTACATTTGGCTGGCCC
>USJM01000250.1 GCA_900555005.1 uncultured Lachnospiraceae bacterium
GGAGTATGCGCCCATCGAGTTCCCGGCGGTGGCAGACTTCGATGTTGTCTGCGCCCTGACACAGGCGGCACAGAAGCTGAGCAGGCACTATCACACGGGGTTGTTCAGTGCAAGGATTCCTTCTACGGTCAGCATGAGCCAGAGGCGAAGCCAGTGGGCTATGACCTGATCAATAAGTGGAATGCCTGGCTGAAACTCGGGACCCTGCCTCGGAAATGGAGTCTGCGGCACTCTTTGTCGTGGCGTCTGCGCTCCATGTCCGGGTCGGGACGGTGCTGCTCGCGATCGCGAATCAGGAGCGCGCAAAGGCAGGACTGGACAATGAGCAGGTCCACGACACCGAGGGAGCGATCGACACGGCCATTGAAGCGATCCGGATTCTGATTGCACGTGACAATGCCTGATGGGAGAGGCTGACGTTGACCGGAAGGCTGTTTGAGTGTAACCATCGCAATGAAGGACATGGCAGGCGTTAAGGCGGTCCGTGCAGGGGGCCATCGCGCAGGACATGTCCGCGTGATGTGACAGGAGGAGGAAACATGACAGAGCAGGAGATCCGGGAGATCTGCAGGCTGGCGGTCCGCATGCGGGAGCGGGCGTATACGCCCTATTCGCATTTCCGGGTCGGAGCGGCGCTGCTTGGAGTGAACGGGCAGGTCTACACGGGCTGCAACATCGAGAACGCATCTTATCCGGTTTCGGTCTGTGCGGAGCGGACAGCGCTTTTCAAGGCTGTCTCAGAGGGGGAACATGAATTTCAGGCACTTGCCATCGCCGGCGGACCGGAGGGCGGAGCGCTTCAGTACTGTGCGCCCTGCGGTGTCTGCAGGCAGGCGTTTCAGGAGTTCTGCCCGCCGCATTTCCCGATCTATCTGGCAAAGTCCGAGACAGACTTTCGCCGGTATGAACTTCAGGAGCTGCTCCCGGAAGCGTTTGGAGGCGGCAACCTGCGGGGAAATTGAATCTGTGAATCCGGATCGGCATTCAGGGGAAGGCATGCAGGGGCGTCGCCGCTGTACAGCGGCTTAGGCATGAGAAGGCGGAGGGCGCCTTCCGGGAGGGCGGAACAATTCAGGAAAGGTGAGATATGACATCAGATCTGGGACGATACTATGTCCAGCACTATTTCAACCTGGCAAATTTCGGGAAATATCTGATTGTGGCAATCATCGGCCTTGCGGCCGTCATGGCCGTCATGCTGACGATTGCCTGGCAGCAGAGACAGGCGACCGAGAGAAGCATCCGGGAACATTTTTCGTATGACCGGGAGGCGTACGCGCATGACGCCCGATACCGGGAGGCGGTCAACAGCCGCATCTACAGCCGGAGACGGGCAGCTGCCCACAGGGGGATCAGCATCATCGAGAGCTTCTACGAGCTCGTGTTCTCAAGCACATCGATCCTGCTGTTCCTGAGTCTCTACAACATTGTGGACTGGCATATGCCGCAGGTCTGGGCAGTCTGGGATAAATACAAGGATCTGATCCTTGTCATTTTCCTGATGTTTTCGGTGCTCTTCGCAAACATCCTTGACCGCTTCCTTGTGCAGCTCCCGCACCTGTCGGATGAAGACAAGGGAGCCCTGAGACTGGTCAGCAACCTCTATATCATCCTGATTTTGCTATACATCAAGTTCATCTATGAGGATGCCAACTATGACTCGATGATCATTTACTTCATCAGTCTGTCGCTGGGCCGGTTCATCTACTTTGACTTTTCATGGCAGGATTTTACTAAAACGCTCTCCGGCGTGCTGTCCAAGCTTCCAGTCATGCTGCTCCTTCTGGCCTACTCGGCGTTCATGTGCTGGTACGGATTCAAGGTGGATTTTCTGCTGACTTCAAATGGCGTGCTTGTAAGCACCCTGATTGCGCATCTTTTCATGGATCTCTCGATTTTCATCCTCGAGAAAATGCAGCTGCTGAAGCTGTTTCTCTGAGCTGCAAAGTGCGGCGCGCCATTCCTTGTGTGGTTGCCGCAGGTTGTCTTCGATGATAAGATAGGGGCAGGATATACCGTGGGATGAGGGGTCCGCGGGAGACAGCTGATAAGGGGAAGATGGCATGAAGGGGAAGAGATGGACGCTGCTTGTTGCGGCATGCGCAGCGGGGACGGCACTTCTGGCATATCCGGCATCGGCAGTGGCGGTGAAGTGGGAAGATCTGACGAATGCGCAGCAGAAGGCGGCTTATCAGAGTCTTGAATCTGAGAATGAGAGTCTGCGCGCGCAGCTGAAGGAGCTGCAGGCGCAGACAGATACAGGAAGCGGCGCAGATAACGGCGGGACGCCAGCGGACGGGGGAACATCTGCCGGCAGCGCAGAAAGCGCACAGATGCAGCGAAAGGACACAGCCACATTTCTGAAGGATATTGCGGCTTCATTTGAAAAGCGACAGGCGGAGGCCGGAACCTGCAGCGCAGATCAGATCGTCAGATGTCCGCAGCAGATTTGTGGGCATACCGCTTCAGGTGCGCGGAGGCGGAGCGGGATTTTTATGAGGCGTACAAAGGGGCACAGCTGGAGAGCCTGAATCTTCAGTATCTTTGCGACGAGTACCGTGCGGGGCTTGGAAAGCAGTACAAGGCAGAGACAACCTGGAAAGATACGCAGGATGCGGACAAGACCAGTCAACTGTATTCGGCAGGCTATTACAACCGCGCCTATGCGCTGGTGGAGCTTCACGACTACTACAGTCTGGAGCTGCCGGACGGCTACCAGGACCTGAAGGATGCCGTCGACAAGATGAATGCTGCCGCAGGCGCGGAGACAAAGAACGCTTCGGCAGACAGCGCAACGGTGAAGAAGGTGCAGGAACTTCTGAATGCACTGGGATTCTTATGCGGGACACCGGATGGGATCTGCGGACGTCAGACGGTAAGCTGCATCGAGCGGTTTCAGACCATGTACGGGTTTGAGCCGGCGGACGGTTTGATCGACGACGAGCTGCTGAGTCAGATGCAGGAGATGCTGAACCGGCAGGGCGCGTGAGTGGGATATGAAAGATTGTTTCGGAAGAGAGATAGACTACCTGCGGATCTCGATTACAGATCGCTGCAATCTGAGATGCAGGTACTGTATGCCGGACGGC
>USJM01000251.1 GCA_900555005.1 uncultured Lachnospiraceae bacterium
AGCTTTTCGTCTTTCCCCGGAAGGGGCATCGTATACCCCCCTGCCCCGCCGGTCGGACCGGCGCTTGGTTCCCACGGCGTGAACATTGTACAGTTCACGAAGGAATTCAATGCGCGTACCGCAAATCAGGGCGACATGATTATCCCAGTCGTCATCACTGTCTACGCTGACAGGAGCTTCAGCTTCATCCGAAGACTCCGCCGGCACCGGTACTTCTGAAGAAGGCCTGCAATCTGAAGAGCGCATCCGGGACCCCGAACAAGGAGAAGGTTGCTTCCATCTCCAAGGAGAAGGTCCGCGAGATCGCTGAGCTGAAGATGCCAGATCTGAATGCTGCGAACATCGAGGCGGCGATGAGCATGATCGCCGGAACGGCTCGAAGCATGGGCATCACGGTCGAGGATTGAGAGTACTTGAAGGTCTGAGTCAAGTGGGAGGGAAATTCCCGAAAATACCACCAGGAGGTAGATTGAACATGAAGAGAGGTAAGAAATATCAGGACGCAGCAAAGCTGGTTGACCGCTCAAAGCTGTATGATGTCGACGAGGCTGTCGCTCTGGTAAAGAAGGTTGCATCCGCAGGGTTTGACGAGACAGTTGAATGCCATATCAGAACCGGCTGCGACGGACGCCATGCTGATCAGCAGATCAGAGGGGCAGTCGTCCTTCGGCAGGAACCGGCAAGAAGGTTCGTGTCCTTGTGTTCGCAAAGAATGAAAAGGTTGACGAGGCAAAGGCAGCGGGAGCTGATTTTGTCGGAGGACAGGAGCTGATTCCGAAGATTCAGAACGAAGGCTGGCTCGATTTCGACGTTGTTGTTGCAACGCCTGACATGATGGGTGTTGTCGGACGTCTGGGCCGTGTCCTCGGACCCAAGGGCCTCATGCCTAACCCGAAGGCAGGAACGGTTACCATGGATGTCGCAAAGGCGATTCAGGATATTAAGCCGGTAAGATCGAGTACAGACTGGACAAGGCAAATATCATCCATGTACCGGTCGGAAAGGCTTCCTTCACAGAAGAGCAGCTGAAGGAAAATTTCCAGACGCTGATGGAAGCAGTTGTCAAGGCAAGACCGTCCACTCTGAAGGGACAGTACCTGAAGAGTGTCACGCTTACTTCCACAATGGGACCAGGCATCAAGCTGAACCCGCTTAAGTTCGCGTGAAACAAATAGATTGATCGCAGGTAAGGGGAGGGCCCCCCCCCAGCCCTCACGGGCTGCCCTTTTTTAGTATGACAGGCGTGCTTGCATATCACGGTTCCTGGCAGCCCAAGGCAAGAAACAGCACAATGAAGTGCATATGGAACGTACAGGGGCTTAAGATGCTGCATGGGAAACCCGACAGGATGTATCTGATATCAATTCTCGATACGCTTGATTTCTGAAAACCTTTTCTTATGTACAGAGCTTTTTTCCTTTGAC
Source organism: uncultured Lachnospiraceae bacterium (assembly GCA_900555005.1). The sequence continues at coordinate 1,425 of USJM01000251.1, forward strand.
AGAATTAATCGATTTCGCATTTTTGCATATGACAGTATTTTATCATTCACTGGGGATCAGCTCCACACTCGAGCCAACCGGATGACAAATAAAATGCACAAAATAAAGCATATAAATGCCGTATATATGAACAAGATAACCGATTAACACAATTAGATATGAGATAATAGAGACATAATCTCTATATTAATTGGCATAATACTGCCAATTTTTGGCATTATATCAATCCGGATATTGACGGGATTATCCGGATCCTGTACCATAAAAACAACAAAATCTGGCAAATAAAAAAGGAGGAATTGCTATGAACATGAAAAAGTTGACTGCAGGTCTTGTGCTCGGATCAGCAGTAGCCGGCATGGTGGCGGGATCGGCATACGCGGAGTCTTCCGACAAGATTTCGATCAGCGTGATTGCTGCTCAGTACGGCCAGCAGACAGCGAACTGGTGGAAGGGGTTTGAGAAGGATTTTGAAAAGGACAACCCTGACATTGATCTTAACGTGGATGTTGTATCATGGAATGATATCTATACGGCAGTCAACACCAGGATTGCAAACAAACAGGCACCGGATATCCTGAACATTGACGTCTTTGCCGACTATCAGGCAGACGGACTTCTTCTTCCAGCCAAGGACTATGTCTCGGAGGAAACCTACTCCAAGATGTACGAATCATTCCTTGAACAGTCGGTCGTAGATGGAACAGTCTGGGCGATTCCGGATCTGGCTTCTGCGAGAGCGATGTACTATAACGCGGACATTCTGAAGGAAGTCGGGGTGGAAGCTCCGAAGACCTGGGAGGATCTGAAGAATGTGTGCAAAGCGATCAAGGATCACTACAAGGGAGAAGTATATCCGTGGGGCATCGACCTGACGACAGATGAAGGGCAGGCAGCCTTTGCCTATTATACATGGAACAACGGCGGCGGTTTTGTTGATGACGACAATAACTGGGCGCTGAACAGTGACAAGAATGTCGAAGCCGTTGAGTTTGAGATCGGACTGATCAAGGACGGCTATACAAACACGGACCCTGCGAATGAAACCAGATATGATCTCCAGGATATGTTCGGAGCGGGCAAGATCGCGATGATGATCGGTCCGAACTCCATTCCGGCATACCTGAAGGAAGGCGGTTACTCCATCAATTACGAAGTCGCTCCGATCCCGACCAATACAGATACTTCCGTATCAGCAGGTGTTATGGATCGTTTTATGTGCTTTGACAATGGATACTCGGACGAAAAGCTGAAAGCGATCAGCACGTTCTTCGATTACTTCTATGACGATCAGCGCTATTCTGACTGGGTTCAGATGGAGGGCTTCCTTCCGGCAACCAAGACAGGCGGCGAGATCATTGCAAAGGCAGATGAAAGTATGGCGGCATGGGTTGATATCGTCGGCTCTTCCAAGTTCTATCCGACAGCAAAGGCTGAATGGGCCGATGTCAAGCAAGGCGTCATCGATGTCGAACAGAATGCGCTTCTGGGTGAGGATGTCAAGGAACTTCTGGACAGTCTTCAGAGTGAAATCGCAGGCTGACGTTCTTTGCCTGACGCCCCCTGAACCGCTCAGGCGGCAGCAACCCTTCGGCTCTTCATCAGATGTACAGTGAGAAGAATGAACCAAGACTGGTTTGTTCGTCCCA
>USJM01000252.1 GCA_900555005.1 uncultured Lachnospiraceae bacterium
CCTCCGGAACAAGAGAAGAAAGCGGCCGCCTGACATCGCCGATGTCCAGCTTCTCGTTGCGGCGCAGAATCTCCTTGATCACAGCATACATATTGCCGTGCGCTGAACACATCTTGTAAATCACAGCGTCGACATCGTACTGGATAGCCCTTGCCTCCGCAATCTTCCCCTCCTTCAGCAGCGCGTCCATCTTCAGGAAGAGCTCCGGCATGACACCGTAGGTCCCTCCGATGGCGCCTTCCGCTCCGATCACACGCCGCTGATGAACTGCTCGTCCGGTCCATTGAAGATGATATAGTCATCCCCTGCCTGCTGCCTGAACATCTGGATATCCTGCACCGGCATAGAAGAGTTTTTAACCCCGATGACGCGAGGGTTCTTCCTCATCTCCGCAAACAAAGGCGTTGTCAGCGCCACGCCCGCCAGCTGCGGAATATTGTAGATGACAAAATCGGTGTTCGGCGCCGCGGCACTGATGTCATTCCAGTACTGCGCAATCGCATATTCCGGCAAATGGAAATAGATCGGCGGAATGGCTGCGATGGCGTCGACCCCAAGGCTCTCCGCATGCGCCGCCAGCTCCTGGCTGTCCTTTGTATTGTTGCAGGCTACATGGCAGATCACGGTCAGTTTTCCCTTCGCAACGCTCATCACGTTCTCGAGAATCGTCTTGCGGTCCTGCACACTCAGATAGATGCACTCTCCCGAAGAACCATTGACATAGACGCCCTTCACGCCCTTGTCAATGTGGTACTGCGTCAGCCTTCTGACAGCCTCCGGACTGACATTGCCTTCCTGGTCATAACATGCATAAAATGCAGGGATCACGCCCTTGTACTTGTCAAGATTTCTCATGTACTTATCTCCTCCGTATATTTTAGATCCATTCCCTAATGCAGCACAAACGCACCGGAAAGAACTCCCGGCACGTTCTGCTCCTCTGCTCTTCAGCCCTTCACCGCGCCAAGCGCGATGCCCTGCGTGAAGTATTTCTGGAATATGATGAAGACTGTCAGAATCGGTGCTGCCGCAAGGGTTGCGCCGGCCATGATCAGGCCGAAGTCCGTCGCGTTCTCAGCCTGAATCTTCGCGATTCCAAGCGAAATCGTCAGATTCTGATTGCTGTTCACCATGATCAGCTGCATGAAGTAGTCATTCCATGTGTTGATGAAAGTGAAAATCGCCAGTGCGCCGATCCCGGGCTTTACCATTGGCGCTACAATCTGGGTGAACGTCCTTGCCTCGCTTGCCCCGTCCACGCGCGCGGCCTCGAGCATCTCCCCGGGGACGCCCTCGGAAAACTGCTTCATGAGGAAGACCCCGAACGGCCAGCCGACGGTGGGGATGATGATCGCCCAGATGTTATCGTACAGGTGAAGCGCTGACATCTCACGGATCAGCGGAATCAGAATAACCTGTTTGGGCAGCGCCATCGCGCATACGATCAGTGTAAACAATAATTTCTTTCCTGTGAAGTGTTTCTTTGCAAGTGCATATCCAGCCATTGTTGCTGTGATGCAGGTCAGAATCATCGCCATGACGGCAATGAAGACCGTGTTGAACAGCCACCGGAACGCTGCCGGTGCCTTTGGCCCGAAGAAACCGAACAGATGGTCAACACTCCTCTTTGCGAAAAGCTTCTGAAAATTCGTCAGAACCCACTGCTTCGGAAACCAGTCCGGAGTCGTTGCGTTGATGGACGCATTTGTCTTGAAAGCGCCGGTCACAATCCAGTACAGCGGAAAGATAAAGAAGATGGCCAGCACAATCAGGATGATCAGCGAGATGACCTTGTATGGCGTTATTTTTTTAATACCGGAATTTTCCATCGTCACCCCTCACTTTTCTCTCGCAAACCGGAACTGCAGCGCCGACAGCACCGCAATGAAGATGGCCAGCACAACACCCATCGCGTTTGCATATCCGTAGCGGTAGCGCTTGAAGCACATGTAGTAAATGTAGTACATGATCGTGTCGGTGGAGTGGTTCGGGCCGCCGGATGTCAGCAGCTGGATCAGCGCGAAGCACTGGAAGCTGTTGATGGTCGTGATGACCAGCACATAGAGCGTGGTCGGCCTGATCTGCGGCCACTTGATCTTCCAGAATACCTGGTGATTCGTCGCGCCATCCACCTCCGCCGCCTCAATCAGGGACTGGTCAACATTGCCAAGGGCGGAGACATACAGGACGATCGGCTGTCCGACGGACGTCGTCAGCAGAATCAGGATGATGCAGCCCAGTGCGTACTTTGAATCACCCAGCCAGTTGATGTTCTTTGAAAGGACCCCTGTCCTCGTCCCGACATAATTCAGAACGCCATAGTAATTATTGAAAATCCATTTCCAGACAACCGTGACAGCGACAGAGCCGGTAACAACCGGAAGATAGAAGATGCAGCGGAAGGCCGAGAGCGCCCACCCCTTCATCTGGTAGATCACCGAGGCGATCCACAGTGAAAACACACACACAATCGGGACTGAAACGACGACGATGATCAGCGTATTGACCAGCGCCTTCAGGAACACGGGATCCTTCCAGAGCTCCACATAGTTTCCGAATCCGATAAAGACATCCTTCACATCCTTGCCCATCGTCGAGTCGAAGAAACTCGTGTAGACGCAGAGCACCATCGGGAGGATGACAAAACCGACGAAGAAGACGAGACTGGGGGCCAGAAATGTATATGCCACCCTTGTCTCCCTCCTTGCCAGTACCTTGCTTCTTGACTGAGCCTTGGTTGTACCAGCCACAGCGAATTCCTCTCTTTCTCATTGGAAGCGCCCACATTCCGAAGGAAGCGGGCGCCAAAGATACTGACAGATTGTACGGCAGATTCACCTGCCCTGCCGCCCCGTGCCTTTGCGGCCTTGCCCGGCGGCTTCACCCCGCCGGACGTATCCTGCAGCCCGACGGGCGTTTTTCACTTCCGCCTTACGCCTTTGCAGCCTCATTGGCGGTCTTCTGGAATGCGGTCAGCTCACTCTGGATGTCTGCGCCGTTTCCGATGTTCTGAAGCATATTCCACCA
>USJM01000253.1 GCA_900555005.1 uncultured Lachnospiraceae bacterium
CAATGCAGAGAGGACGAAGCCGCTGACGCTGATCGGACCCAGAGGCCTGCCCCGGGTGGTGAATGCACTGAGAGTCATAGCGCCGGAACTGCCATTTGAAATTCAATATGTAGAAATACAGGGCGATGAACAGGAATTTACATTGAATGGATACCGGCTCAGGGCGTTCAAGGTCAACCACAGAGTGCCCTGTTACGGATATACAGTGGAGCTGGACAGAAGGGGGCGCTTTGACCAGGAACGCGCAAAGCGAGAGGATATCCCCCTGAAATACTGGAATCCGCTTCAAAAGGGAATGACGATTACAGCCGAGGATGGCAGGATTCTGACACCAGATATGGTACTGGGGCCGCCGAGAAAGGGGCTGAAGCTGACCTATACGACCGATACCCGGCCGACAGCTTCGATTGTCCGCAATGCGGAGAAAGCGGATCTGTTTATCTGTGAAGGGATGTATGGTGAAGAAGAGAAACTGGCGAATGCAAAGGATCACAAGCATATGATGATCCGGGAGGCAGCTTCTCTGGCTGAGGATGCGGGGGTAGGAGAACTATGGCTGACGCACTACAGCCCCTCGCTGACGCACCCGGAGCAGTACCTGGAAATGGCAGAGACGATTTTTCCACATACAAGATGCGGAAGTGATGGGCTGAGCTGCGAACTTGACTTTGAGGACTGAACGAAAGATGGAAGACACAAAAGAAATCAGAATACTGGGAATCGAAAGTTCCTGCGATGAAACGGCAGCCGCGGTTGTTGTCAATGGACGGGATGTGCGGTCCAATGTTATTTCCTCGCAGATCGATATCCATACACTCTATGGCGGTGTCGTACCGGAAATCGCTTCCAGAAAGCACATTGAGCGCGTCAGCCAGGTTGTGGAGAAAGCGCTCAAGGATGCCCAGATGACGCTGATGATATCGATGCCGTCGGGGTGACCTATGGGCCGGGGCTTATCGGCCCGCTTCTGGTCGGCGTATCTGCGGCCAAGGCAATTGCGTGGGCAAAGGATCTGCCGCTTGTCGGGGTTCATCATATTGAAGGACATATCAGCGCAAATTACATTGAGAATAAGGAACTTGAACCACCATTCGGGTGTCTGATTGTTTCCGGAGGCCATACGCATCTTGTTCTGGTAAAAGATTACGGAGAATATGAGATTCTGGGGAAAACCTGCGATGATGCAGCCGGGGAGGCGTTTGACAAGGTAGCCCGTGCAATTGGCCTGGGGTATCCTGGAGGACCGAAGATCGACAAAGTGTCCAAAGAGGGAAATGCGGACGCAATTGTGTTTCCGCAGGGAAAAGTCAGAGGGTCGGAGTATGATTTTTCATTCAGCGGCTTGAAAAGTGCAGTGCTGAACTATTTGAACGAATGCCATATGAAGGGAGAGAATATTAGTGTGCCGGACGTAGCGGCATCCTTTCAGAAGGCGGTGGTGGATGTGTTGGTTTCTCATGCCATGAGAGCTGTTGAGGAGTTTCATTTTCAAAAATTGCGATTGCCGGGGGCGTCGCGTCCAACAGTGCTCTGAGGCGCGCAATGGAACAGGCATGCCAGGAGAGGGGAGTAGCCTTCTATCGTCCATCTCCGATCTTGTGCACCGATAATGCAGCTATGATCGGTGCAGCAGCGTACTATGACTTCAAAAAGGGGATTCGTTCTGACTGGAGTCTGAATGCCATTCCAAATCTCAGACTTGGAGAAAGGTGATCATATATGCAGAAAAATGCAGCTATCATTCTGTCTGCGGGGGCCGGCAGAAGGATGCATCAGGTGATGCCGAAGCAGTACCTCGACCTTTGTGGAAAGCCTGTGATTGCCTGGACGATAGAAGCATTTCAGCAGAGCCCTGACATTGATGAAATCGTGCTTGTAACAGGGCCGGATCAGATCATGAAATGTCAGGAAGAGATTGTGAAGCGGTACGGGCTGACCAAGGTATCAAAGATTGTTCCGGGCGGGGCAGAGAGAGGAGATTCTGTATTATGCGGTCTTCGTGCACTGCGTGGCGACACGTCCTGTGTCCTGATCCATGATGGGGCAAGGCCGCTTGTCAGCCAGGCGGTGATTGCGCGTACGGCAGAAGCCGCTGCGTTATATAGGGCTGCGGCTGCCGCTGTTCCAGCCCGGGATACGGTCAAGATTGTGGATGAACAGGATATGGTGATCAGCACGCCTGATAGAAGAGAACTTCGATTGATGCAGACACCGCAGGCATTTTCTTACCCATTGATTCTGGCTGCCTATGAGAAAGTATCTGCAGACGGTGTAACCGTGACGGATGATGCCATGGCAGCAGAATACGCAGGGGCAAGTGTGAAAATTGTAGAGGGAGATGTCCGTAATATTAAAATTACAGTCCCTGAGGATCTTTTGCTGGCGGAGCTTCTGATCAGAGATCGGAAACGTCCATAAAACACGTTCATAAAATATCTAAAAATAAAAAAAGAGTGTTGACATTCTAACAGGAGGATGATATATTAATCGAGCGCTGTAAAAAAGAACAGCATGAAACGGTTTTGGAGAGGTATCGAAGTGGCTATAACGAGGCGGTCTTGAAAACCGTTTGTCCGCAAGGGCGCATGGGTTCGAATCCCATCCTCTCCGCTAGGCGGTTAAGCCGTTTGAAAAAGAATTCGAAAGAATTCTTTTTCTGTGTCAATATCATAACTTCTCGGGAGAGAAAATGATTTGAGCAGCTATATGGAGAAGTACCCAAGCTGGCCGAAGGGACACCCCTGGAAAGGGTGCAGGTCGTTAAAAGCGGCGCGAGGGTTCAAATCCCTCCTTCTCCGCTTTGAATCAAATAAAAAGATTCAAAAAGTTGTTGACAAAAAGCGACAGACATGATAAGATATCAGAGTTGCCGCGAAAGAACGACAACAAAGAAAAATAAAAAAGTTGTTGACAACGACTTGAAGATATGATAAAATATACAAGCTGTTGAAAATAACAACAACGAACATTGATAACTGAACAGTGAAAAACCTTGAAAGATTTTG
>USJM01000254.1 GCA_900555005.1 uncultured Lachnospiraceae bacterium
ATGAATGTGTACCGGAAGCTGAAGAAGGGAGATCTGCAGGGCGCGCGGGAGGCTGTATCGATGATTGTCGGCCGGGATACACGGGCGCTGACGGCAGAGGGAGTCACGAAGGCGGCGGTCGAGACAGTGGCGGAAAACACATCTGACGGTGTGGTCGCGCCACTGGTGTTTCTTGCAATCGGAGGGCCTGCTGCCGGGTGGATGTACAAGGCAGTCAATACGATGGATTCGATGGTGGGTTACCGGAATGACCGGTACCGGTACTTCGGGACAGCGGCCGCGGACTGGATGACGTACTGAACTTTTTACCGTCAAGATTATCCGGAATCTTCATGGTTGTGTGTGCAAATGCAGCCGGGCTCGACAGCCGCAATGCCTGGCGGATCTTCAGAAGAGACCGAAACCGGCATGCCAGTCCGAACTCTGCCCAGACAGAAGCCGCAATGGCCGGCGCACTCCGGATTCAGCTGGCAGGGGATGCCAGCTATTTCGGAAAGATCGTGAAAAAGCCGACTCTGGGGGACCCGAGCCGAATGATTGAGGCTGAGGATATCCGGCGTGCAAACAGACTGATGTTTCTTTCCGTTTTGCCTGTTGTCGTAGTATTATTAGGAATAAGGACATGGATCCTGCAGGTCATATAGAACCAGGAGGAAGCGTTCATGCAGTCACAGGTTCACGGCGGAGATATTTACTCTGCAGAATACGCGAATGACTTTCGATCAGTACCTCGCCGCTCGGGATGCCTGACGGCGTAAGAAAGGCTTACATCGAATCGGTGAATACGCTCTCGCAGTATCCGGATGTCCGGTGCAGGGAACTGCGGGCAGTCATTTCAAAGGAGTTTCTGATCCCGAAGGACTGGATTGTCTGTTCGCAGGAGCAGCCGAGCTGATCTACGCGGTTGCCAATGCGGTAAGACCGCGGAGCGGGCTGGTCATCGCACCGTCCTTCTCAGAGTACGAGACTGCGCTCCGGCTTTCCGGCTGCACGGACATTCGATTTTACACCTGCAGGGAGGAAAGCGGCTTTCTGATCGGAGCGGACATTCTCGACTCGATCACAGATGATCTGGATCTCTTTTATCTCTGCAACCCGAACAACCCGACCGGCGTGCTCGTCTCGTTCGAGCTGATGCTGGAGATTGTCGAACGATGCAGGAAGAAACATGTGCTGCTGGTGCTGGACGAGTGCTATGTGGGTCTATTAAGGTACCCGAAGCAGGTGACGATGCTCCGTCGTCTGGAAGGAAATGAATATCTGTTCATTCTGAATGCATTCACGAAGCTCTACTCAGTACCGGGGCTGCGGCTCGGGGTCGGCGTGACGTCTTCCAGACCGCTTCTTGAGAAGGTACGCAGCTGCATGCAGCCATGGAATGTATCGTCGGCCGCACAGGCCTGTGGGATCGCGGCACTGCGGGACAAGGCTTATGTTCACAGAGTCCGGGAGACCGTTCAGGAGGAAATGGATTTTCTGAAGAGTTCATTTGACCGGATCGGGATTACCTGGTACGGTTCCAGCTCAAACTTTATGTTTTTCCGCGGACCGGAGGATTTGTTTGACCGCTGTGCGGCGGAGGGCATCCTGATCCGCGACTGCAGCAACTATCGGGGGCTGGAGCCGGGGTATTTCCGTGTTTCTTGCCGGACGCGGCGGGATAATGAGAAGCTGTGTGGGATTCTGGCAGGAATCTATGCGGAGGAGGACTACCGGCTGAGAAAGCAGAAGTGAAAGCAGGAGTGAAAGCAGGAGTGAGAGGGACCTTCTGGCAGGCAGGAAGGATACGTCCGAACACCGGTCTGTCGGAAGGACAGATGGCTCTGAAGAGTGCCCTTAAGAGGAGCGCGGAGCCTGGGACAGGGGGATGAAATTTGGCAAAGGCAATCATGGTACAGGGGACAATGTCGAACGCGGGAAAGAGCCTGATCGCAGCAGCTCTGTGCCGGATATTCCGTCAGGATGGGTATCGCGTGGCGCCTTTCAAGTCCCAGAACATGGCCCTCAATTCCTACATCACGAAGGAGGGACTGGAAATGGGGCGGGCGCAGGTCGTCCAGGCGCAGGCAGCCGGAATTGAGCCGTCCGTCAGCATGAATCCGATCCTGCTCAAGCCGACCGGGGATTCTGTTAGTCAGGTCATCGTCAACGGAGAAGTGCTGGGAAACTTCAGTGCGCAGGATTATTTTGCCATGAAGCAGAGCCTCGTTCCGGAGATTCGGAAAGCCTATCGTCGGCTGGCGGATGACGCAGATATCATGGTCATTGAGGGAGCAGGAAGCCCTGCGGAGATCAACCTGAAGGATCACGACATTGTCAACATGGGTATGGCGCGCCTTGCAGGTGCGCCGGTTCTGCTGGCAGGAGATATTGACCGGGGCGGTGTGTTCGCGCAGCTTTACGGGACGGTGATGCTTCTGGATGAAAAGGAGCGCCGGTATATAAAGGGCCTTGTAATCAACAAATTCAGAGGAGACCGCTCGATTCTGACGCCAGGGCTGAAACAGCTTGAGGGGCTGGCAGGAAAACCTGTGCTCGGGGTCATTCCCTGTCTGAAGATCGACATCGACGACGAGGACAGTCTGTCTGAACGGCTTACAGGGACAGAAGACCCGGCACAGGCCGTGACGGAGAAAACCACTCCGCTGACGTCAGCACCGGCCGGCGCCAGGCGCTGGTGGAGATTGCCGTCACCGTATGCCGCGCCTTTCAAATTTCACGGATTTTTCGCAGCTTGCCCGTATACCGGGCGTCAGTCTTCGATATGTGGGTTCCGCCAGAGAATTTGGACAGCCGGACATCGTGATTCTTCCAGGCAGCAAGAGTACAATCGCAGATCTGCTGTGGCTGCGGGAGAGTGGACTCGAAGTGCTGGTGAAAAAGGCGGCAGCGCAGGGCCGCGCCGTGATCGGCATCTGCGGAGGGTATCAGATGCTCGGGGAGACGCTCAGGGACCCGGACGGAGTCGAGACCGGGCA
>USJM01000255.1 GCA_900555005.1 uncultured Lachnospiraceae bacterium
TGAGTCTGGAAGCTCGTCGGGCTCATAACCCGGAGGTCGTAGGTTCAAATCCTTCCCCCGCAACTATATGCCCAGATAGCTCAGTTGGTAGAGCGGAGGACTGAAAATCCTTATGTCGCCGGTTCGATTCCTGCTCTGGGCATATTTTTTTGCTCTGAAATGCCGTATTTATGCGGGTTTCAGAGTTTTTTTCTGCCCTACTCATGCAACAACTCATGCAAAACGCAGCAGGAAAAGGAATTTGCGGCCGATATCTTTACATCATGCCGGCTGATGATGTTATAACGGAGGAGAGGGAAGTCTCTGAGCGATTCTGAGGGAGAAGGGAGACAGAGATGAGGAGACTGCAGTTCTACGACAAGTCGAAAATTGATTTTGCTAATCTGTTGTTTGACAGGCAGGCGCTGCGACGTCTCCTGATCCCGCTGATGGCTGAGCAGCTGCTCAACACGCTGATGGGCATGATGGATACAGTCATGGTCGCCCGATGCGGAAGCGCAGCCATCTCCGCTGTTTCTCTGGTCGACGCAATCAATGTGCTGGTGATTCAGGTGTTTGAGGCGCTGGCAGCCGGCGGAACCATCATCTGCTCCTTCTATATCGGAAGGCAGGACAGAGAGCGCGCAAACCGTTCCGCGGAGCAGATCGTGCTGACGAACATCGTGCTGTCGGCTGTGCTGACAGCTGTATGTGTCGTACTCCGAGTACCGCTGCTTCGTCTGGTCTTTGGCTCAGTAGAGCCTGATGTGATGCGGAACTCGCTCATTTACTTTCTGATCACAGCGCTTTCTTATCCCTTTATCGCGCTGTCAAACTGCGGGGCAGCGTTCTATCGTGCCGGCGGGAGAGCCGCTTTCCGATGCTGATTGCAGCGCTGTGCAACGGAGCCAATATAGGCGGGAACGCCATTCTCATCTTTGGACTGAATCTTGGCGTTGCTGGTGCCGCATACGCAACGCTGGGATCCAGGATTCTGAATGCAGTGATTTTGTTCGTCATGCTTCGAAAGGACCGCCAGCAGATTGTGCTTCGCCGCTATCTTGTCAGGCCGAAATGGGATACCATCCGGGATGTTCTGTCGATCAGTGTGCCGGCCGGAATCGAAAACGGGATGTTTCAGTTCGGAAAACTGGTCATTCAGTCTTCGGTTTCGCTTCTGGGAACAACAGCGATCGCAGCACAGGCTTTGACGATTCTTCTGGAGAGTCTGAATGGGATTGCTGCAATCGGAATCGGAATCGGCCTGATGACGGTTGTAGGGCAGACCATCGGCGCAGGTCGGAGGGAAGAGGCAAAATACTACATTGTCAGGCTGACGAAGCTGGCCTACCTCGCCGTGTTCCTGAGCGTTCTGGTAGTTCTTGTTCTCACGAAGCCGGTGATTTACCTGGCAGGGCTTGAGCCGGCTGCCGGAAAGATGTGCTTTCAGATGATGATCTTTATCAGCATTGTGAAACCGATTATATGGGTACCGGCGTTCATCCCTGCGTATGGTCTGCGGGCAGCCGGCGACGTTCGTTTTTCAATGATCACGTCAAGCATCACGATGTGGACGGCGAGAGTTATTCTGGCCGTTGTTCTGATTCGCGTTTTTCATGTCGGTCCGATTGCGGTGTGGATCGGAATGGCTGTAGACTGGACTCTGCGGGGAATCATTTTCCTGCATCGCTATCTGAGCATGAAATGGCTCAACCGGAAGATTGTCAGCAGCTCTGCGATCTGACAGAGGTTTCAACTGCAGTTATATGTGATATGATAAGAAAGCCGCGCGGTCTTGACGAAGCATGAGGCAATCAGGATGAAAACGGACAAAGCTGCCGCGTCACGGCAGACAATCGGCAGATTGAGCAGACGATATCGATATAGAACAAGGGGAGAAGGAACATGAAACAGACACTTCTGGCGGTTTTCGGGGGCCGCTCAACGGAACACGAGATTTCCTGTAATCGGTTGTCAATATTGTCAGGAACATCAATACGGAGAAGTATGATGTGGTTCTGGCTGGTATTACGAAAGAAGGGGAATGGCTGCTTGCCGATTCTCTGAGCGCGGTCGAGGATGGAAGCTGGTATGATTCGAAGGTTCATGCGGTTCTGCTTCCGGACGGGAAGCTGCAGTCGCTCCTGGTCACAGATGAGGAAGGGAGGATGTCCTTCCGGAAGGTGGATGTGATCTTTCCAGCTCTTCATGGAAAAAACGGGGAGGACGGAACGATTCAGGGACTCTTTGAGCTGAGCCGTATCCCGTACGTCGGCTGTGGTGTTCTGGCGTCTGCGGTGTCGATGGACAAGCTTTATACAAAGATCATCGCGGAGGCACCGCTTCGCTCCATCGGTGTCCGTCAGGCGGACTATGTCAGTGTTATCGGGAAGCAGCTTGAGGATATGGCGGATAATGTCGCGCGGGTGGAGGCGAAGTTCTCCTATCCAGTCTTCATCAAACCGTCGAATGCAGGGTCGAGCTGCGGGGTCACGAAAGCGCACGACAGGCAGGAGTTGATCGATGGAATCCGCAAGGCATTTACGGTAGATCAGAAGGTATTGATTGAGGAGACCATCGTCGGAAGAGAAGTTGAGTGTGCTGTTTTCCGTGACAAGGACGGCAATGTGAAGGCATCCGGCGTCGGGGAGATTCTGGCCGCAGCTGATTTTTACGATTATGACGCAAAGTATAACAATCCACAGTCAGAGACAGACACGAATCCGGAGATGGATGAGAAGGACCGTGAACTGATCCGGAAAGCGGCGGTTGCCGTTTTTGAGGCGGTTGACGGCTATTCTCTGGCCAGAGTTGACTTTTTCCTGACGAAGGAAGGCCCGGTTTTCAATGAACTGAACACACTGCCGGGATTCACAGCGATCTCCATGTATCCGATGCTCTGGGAAGCGCAGGGGTCAGCAAGAAGGAGCTGATTCAGGCATTGATCGACACCGCGTATACAAGACATCCGAAAAATACATATTGAGG
>USJM01000256.1 GCA_900555005.1 uncultured Lachnospiraceae bacterium
CGTGATACGATTCTGCATTTCCTCCTCCTGCATCGTACTTCAGGTGGTAGTAATGCGTGTCGATGTGAATGCCCCGCACACCGTCGATCATACAGTGCGGCTGGATCTTAATCCGCCCGTCAAAGGCCTGTTCGGTCGGAATCTTGATCACAATCTGGAAGACACCCGGCTTGATCTCCGTTGAATCCGTCCAGGAAACATAATCGGAACCGTTCACCGTGTACCCGTACATATGAAGCGACGCCCTGAAGCCCTCCACCTTGTCGGAGGTGACATTATCGATCGTGTAGGTGATCGTCGAGGTCTTCGGATCATACTCACCATAGTGAATATCCGCCGTGACCTTCTTCAGGTTCGACTGCTCATCCATCCAGTCAGAGCTCTTCATGAGCTCGGTGTTCACATAGTCCAGCCCGTCCTTCTCAATCAGCGTATCCTTGTCGGAGAACAGATTGGTTCCCATTCCAAGGCGGTCTCCGTCGATCTTGACCCCGAGCGCTGCCAGCGTTGTCGGGAAGTTGTCGATCGTCGCAAACTCCCTGTAGTCATCGCGCACCGGCTTGACAGCAGAGTTGAGATAGCAGGTATAAACCTTTCTCCTGTAATCATAGGATGCTCCGGCGCAGATCTCCTTGTTCATCGTCGGATGATCGCCGGAGATGATAACCGTCGTGTTGTCATACCAGTCCTGCTGCTGGATCCACTTCACAAATTCCACAACCTGCTTGTCCGAGAGGTGGATCACATTCTTGTACTGATCCGGGAAGACTTCCTCATACCCGGTATCCTTGTATCCGTCCGGATAATGCGTATCGACGGTCAGCATCGTGAAGTCAAACGGTTTTCCGGAACTTCCGAGCTCCGTCAGCTTGTTCTTCGCATACTCAAAGAGCTTCGTATCCTCAAACCCCCACCAGACCTTGTAGTCGGAAGGCAGGGTGCCGTTTGTTGTGTACAGTTTCCAGTCATCAAAGTTGAAATTGCCATGTTCCGAGAAGCAGAGACGCCGCCCGCCGAATGTCGCATCGGAGCCGAACATCATCTCCATGGTGTACCCCTCTTTCGAGAGAATATCGCCCAGGCAGGTCAGGTTCGGGAAGAACGAATCCTGCGTGTTCATGAAGTTTGTTCCGACACCGTTGATCTCAATCGGGATCTTCAGCGGAAGTCCGCTTGTCGCGGCCCACATGCCTGCCATCGTCCATGTGCTGTACTTGAGCGCATTGCCGCCGTCCAGCTTTGTCGACTGATCCTTCCCGGCAAAATCGATATTATTGGGATCCTTCGCAAGCTCTGTCAGCTCCGGAATCAGGCTTTCATCGAAGAGACCTCCGCTGTCCTTGTCAGAGTAGGACATCTCCATCGATTCCAGAAAGATGTAGATCAGATTTCTTTTCTTCTCCGGGAACGTCAGGGTTGTCGTCGCCGGATCGACATAATTGTCCTCGATGTAAGTGGATTTTTCTCCCATGGAGGCAATCCGCTGTCCGATTCCCAGCTTGCTCCAGATTCTGCTGATCTGGATACTCCCGAAGACGACTGCGGCGACCGTGACTGCCGGAAGGAGGAACCTTCTGATCAGCCGTCTGGCCTTCGTATTTTTTTTCGCATAATCCTTCCGGATTGCCTCTTCCTTCTCCGGTGAAAGCTCCGCTGCCGCGCGGATTGTCTTTCCGTTCTTATCCTTCTGCTTTTTTGCCTTCGGCGGCTGCTTGGTCATCAGGAAGAGATGATAGACCGCAATCAGTACAGCCAGAAGAATGACCGGCCCCACAACACAGTATCCGATGTATCCCCAGATGATCCCGGAGTCTGTTCCCTTCAGCGGCTGGGTGATCGTAAACATCACCTCATCCAGCGACAGATCTCCCCACTCATCGGTGACCCACTTTGCCGACAGCCCGGCAATCATCATAAACATCATCAGGAAATACAGCAGGAAACGGATGACTCTCCATCTCGCTTTCTCCCGGATCAGCGGTCCGCCCGTCGATGCCGCAGGTTCATTCTCCACGCCTGCCTGTTTCGAGTCGGCTGATCGCCTGGCTGCCTGCTCACTCTTGCCGGCTGTCCCGGGCATCCCCTGTCCTTTTGATTCAAACCCGGCATTCGTTTCCCGGTTCTCCTCTTGTCCCTTCAAATCCTTCTCCTCACTCATCCGCATCTGCCTTTTCTATGCTGCCTGGCCATTCTGCCTGCTGAAGTCAGGATGATCGGTTCATGTAACGATCGTGACTTCTGACGGCTATCTGCCCCCGGCTCCCTGACTGATAAAGTCCTGCCGCATGCGCCGAGTATTATAACAGCTAAAAAGCGGGATAACAATGAACTTTCTATGAAAATTATCATAAAATCAGATCGTCCGGGATACGATATAGCGCGGTCTCCGCTTTGCCTCCTCGTAGATTCTGGCAACATAATACCCGATCACCCCGAGCGAAATCATGATGATGCTTCCCGTCAGAAGCACCAGGAGGATCACTGTCGTGAAGCCTTCCACTGCGTGTCCGGTGAAATAGCGGATAAGTGTCTGGATCCCCAGGATGACTGCAAAGGCCAGAAATGCCACACCCGCCCAGGTCACACACTGCATCGGGGCCGTTGAATAGCCGGCGATGTTGCTGATCGCGTAGTGGATCAGCTTCCGGGTCGACCATTTTGAAACACCGGCTTCCCGCTCCTGGACATCGAACTCCACCTGTGTCTGCCGGAATCCGATCCAGGCACTCATCGCCCGGAAGAAGGCATTCTGCTCCGGCATGTCAAGCAGCGTGTTCACCGCTCTTCTGTCGAGCAGCTTGAAGTCAGAGGCGCGTGACATATCGATCTTTGTCGCTCTTGACATCAGGCTGTAAAACATTCCTGCCGCTGCCCTGTGCGCGCCGCTCTCCTTCCCGCGGCTCTTCTTGACCCCCTCGATGACCTCGTAGCCCTGCTCCCAGAGCCTGTACATCTGAATCAGGG
>USJM01000257.1 GCA_900555005.1 uncultured Lachnospiraceae bacterium
GGATGTGCTGTCCTATCCGATGATCGACTGGGCGCGCCCGGCGGATTTCGATGCGCGTATGAAGGCGGTATCCACTTCCGTACTCTGGAAGAGTCCTCCGCGCTGGCGGCGGCAAACAAACGTGTCTCCAACATCCTCGCGAAATCCGACGAGACGCTGAACGACATCGTTCACGCTTCAGTGCTGAAAGAAGCGGCGGAAATCAAGCTGGCGGGCAATCTGGTGGTGCTGCGCGACAAACTGCAGCCGTATTTCGCCGCAGGCCGTTATCAGGATGCGTTGATCGAGCTGGCTGCGCTGCGCGAGCCGGTGGATGAATTCTTCGAGAACGTGATGGTTAACGCTGAAGACAAAGATGTTCGCATCAACCGTCTGACGCTGCTGTCCAAACTGCGTGAACTGTTCCTGCAGGTCGCGGATATTTCTCTGCTGCAGTAAGCGTATCGGTAATAATAAAAGACCTGCCTCAGGGCAGGTTTTTTTATACGTGAAATATAAATAGATGAACCGTTAATAATTCTGTCATTGATATCTTCATTATTTACATTCATCGATAAGAAATGTTTTAGGAATATATAAACATAATTCCGTGAGGTATTTACGCTAGAATGGCGGCGGGTGCTTGAGACTGTGTGTCTCAGGTATTCAGCGGGAGACAGACAGAGAAAAGCCCCACCTGATAGTAATCAAAGTGAGGCTCCCCTATGCATGAACACCATAAGAGTAGCCTCTTACTTGTTGAAAATCAACACTGGAGGCGAGGAATGCCGCAAAAGTATCTGTTGTTTGGCTTAGTAGTGATTTGCTTCACTATTTTATTATTGACCTGGATGGTTCGTGATTCGCTATGTGAATTACAGCTCAGGCAGGGAAATATTGAGCTGGTGGCATTCTTAGCCTGTGATATTAAACAGTAAGAGCATCTGGTGGGGATCTATCCCCACCATGCTTGCAGTGTCAGGCATTCTCAATGCACCCTTTCATTGTTCACCAAATAAATCATTTGCCTCCTGATATCAGGAGGCCTTTTTATTTTTACACGATCGTTGAATAAAACAGGCTTGCAACGCATACCGGAGTGTGGCTATCCTATGTCCCGACGAATTCCTCGTCTCACCGGAGCGCGCCCCACAAATGAACAAACACGACTGATGAATTTCACGCCTTACCTCGCAGATGTTGCGGGTAGGGGAGTATTGATTTCATTCAGGAGTGCTTATGGCTCATTGCGCCCATATCCCCGCTTTTGTTTTACATCAGGTCACCTGTCAGTTTGCGACGGGAGATACGCTATTTGGTCCGCTGAATTTATCGCTGGAATCGTCGCTTTGCGGCCTGGTCGGCCGGAACGGCGTCGGCAAGACGTGTCTGCTACGTCTGCTGGCCGGTCTGGATTCCCCCGCCGACGGTCATATTGAACGCGCGGCTTCCATTGCCTGGGTGGCGCAGCAGCCGAACGTCACGCCAGAGATGACCCTCGCGGCGCTGCTGGGCTATGCGCCGATATTTGATGCCTTGTCTCGCCTTGAACAGGGTCAAGTGCTGGCTGCCGATTTCGATCTATTGGATGGCCACTGGGATCTCCCCGATCGCCTGAGTTTAGCTTTCCGTGAAGCCGATCTCCCGCCGTTCTCTGCCGATCGTCCCGTTTTTTCACTCAGCGGCGGCGAGCGGATGAAGGCTCTGCTGTGCGGCGCCTTTGTCTCGATGATTGATGCCATCTACCCGCTGTTCAACCGGTATGCGCTGGACCATTTTGTGGCGGGAAAGACGACAGACACGATGCTGCAGTTTATCCTGCTTTATATCCTGGTCCTGATGGTTCAGGTGGTCACGAACTTCACCAGCACTTATTTCAGCGGGAAGGTGGAAATGTCTGTGGACAGGGATCTTCGCGATGCCTCGTTCCGGCACCTGCAGGAGCTGTCCTTCTCTTACTTCAACCAGAACAATGTCGGATATATCCATGCGCGCGTAATGAGCGATACGGGCAAGATCGGGGAGATGACAGCCTGGAGACTGATGGACCTGGTGTGGAACGGTTCCTACCTGATCTTTATGATGATCCTGATGCTCGCCATCAACCGGCGGCTGTTTCTCTGGCTGCTGATTCTGGTTCCGATTGATTTCTTTCTGATCTGGCTCTTCCAGAAGAAGCTGATTGTTCTGAACCGGAAGATCCGGGAGCTGAATTCGCGCATCACAGGAAATTTCAACGAGGGGATTACAGGAGCGCGGAGTATCAAGACGCTCGTGGTCGAGAAACGGATGCAGGAGGATTTCGAGAGGGATTCCGAGGAGATGCGCCGCGTGTCTGTCGGAGCCGGACATTTCAGTGCGATGTTCATATCACTCGTGACGCTGATGGGATCGACAGCGCTGGCGCTGGTTCTCTGGAAGGGCGGCCAGATCACGATGGATGGAGTCATCCGGATCGGGACGCTGTCTGTCTTCATGAGCTATGCACTCTCGATGATCGAACCGATTCAGCAGATCGTTGTCACCATCAGCCACCTGATCGGAATTCAGGTCAACATCGAGCGGTTTTCCAGGCTGATGGAGGAAAAGCCGGATGTAGCGGACAGTCCGGAGGTCCTTGCAAGGTACGGCGGCATCTTTCATCCGAAAAAGGAAAACTGGGAGCCGCTTCATGGGGATATCGAGTTTGACCATGTGGACTTCCGGTACCCGGATGGGGAGGAGTATGTTCTGAAAGACTTCTGTCTCAAGGTGCCGCAGGGGACGAATGTCGCCATCGTCGGTGAGACAGGGGCAGGCAAGTCGACACTGGTCAATCTCGTCTGCCGGTTCTACGAGCCGACGCGTGGAAGGGTGCTGATTGACGGGCGAGACGCCAGGGAGCGCTCGCTTCTGTGGCTGCACAGCAGCATCGGATACGTGCTGCAGACGCCGCATCTGTTTTCCGGCACGGTCCGTGACAATCTCCGGTACGGGAATCCGG
>USJM01000258.1 GCA_900555005.1 uncultured Lachnospiraceae bacterium
CGCCCTGTCCCCCCAGCTATGACAGCCATCAACAAACACAGTATAGCATCACGCCGGTGAGCTGCCAAGCAGGAGGATGGATGGAACCAGCAAGTCAGCCTTCCTGCTCTTTCTTTGCAAGCTTCACCAGCCGGCTGGTTCCGAGTCTGTCTGCGCCGAGCCGGATGAAGGTTTCCGCATCATCAAATGAGGAGATTCCGCCGGCCGCCTTGATACGTACCTGCCCGCCAATGTGCTGCGCAAACAATCTGACATCATCAAAGGTGGCACCGGCCGTCGAAAATCCGGTCGATGTTTTGATGAAGTCTGCTCCGGCCTGCGTTACGATCCTGCACATCCGTATTTTTTCCTCTTCTGTAAGCAGACAGGTCTCGATGATAACTTTCAGGATGTGGCTGCCGCAGATCTCCTTCAGGGTCCGGATTTCATTTTGGACGTATGAATCATTGCCTTCTTTCAGCGCGCCGATGTTGATCACCATATCGATCTCGTCCGCACCGTTGTCAAGCGCCTCCTTTGTCTCGAATGCTTTCACTGCAGTGGTTGTATTCCCGTTGGGAAAGCCGATTACCGTACAGATGCGCATCTGGTCTCTGACATACTCCTTTACTTGTCTTACATAACAGGGCGGGATGCAGACGGAGGCTGTCTGATAGCAGATCGCATCGTCACAGAGCGATCTGATCTGCTCCCAGGTGGCGGTCTGCTTGAGTAGCGTATGGTCGACTTTTCTTAAAATATCTGCATGATTCATAACAATGATTCCACCTTTCCGTTCTGTCTGGTATGATAATGAAGTCTTATCCATATGCTATGAAATCCAACTCTGCAAGTCAATGAAAAAGGAGACCGTATGCGTTTTATTCATATGGCGGATGTGCATCTGGGCTGGTCCCGGACGGAAAAACGGAGTGGGGCAGCCAGAGGCGCCGGGAGATCTGGGAGACGTTTCAGGAGTCTGTTCATGACGCAGCGGATATGCATGCAGACCTGGTGCTGATTGCCGGAGACCTGTTTCACAGCCCGCCGGATGAACAGATGCTCCGGGAGGTCAGTTACCTGTTCTCGTCCTGCCCGGGCGTATGCTTTGCACTGATTGCCGGAAATCATGACTGCATGACAAAGGAAAGTGCGTGGCGGCGGTTTCATTTCCCTGATAATGTCGCTGTGCTTGGGCCGGATGGCTGTGAGTGCATCACATTCACGCAGTTTGGCTGCGAGGTATACGGTTTTTCATATGACCGTCCCCAGATTGACAAGCCGCTTTATGACGGGCTCATGCCGGATGAGAATGATGCCTTCCATATCCTGCTGGCGCACGGGGGTGATGCGCTTCACATTCCGTACCGGACAGAGGAGATGGAGCGCTCCGGGTTTGACTATATCGCACTTGGGCACATCCACAAGCCGCAGATCGTTCTGAAGGACAGGGCTGCCTACAGCGGGGCGCTTTCGCCGATTGACGCAGGCGATGAAGGACCGCATGGCTATATCGTCGGGGAGACACACGGGCATTCTGTCCATCTTCAGTTCGTGGAGAAGGCAAAGCGGGAGTATGTCACGATGACGGTCACGGTGAATGAGGAAGACACAGCGCTTTCGCTCCGGGACGAGGTCGCATCTGCAATCAGAAAACGCGGCAGCGGCAATATCTACAAGATCGTGCTCAAGGGACAGCGCAGGATCGGGGTTCATTTTGACACAGAGCTGATTGCCGGCTGCGGGATGATTCTGAGCGTCAGCGACCAGACAGCGCCGGCGCTGCATCTGGAAATGCTCCGTCAGACATACAAGGGGCAGCTGATCGGCCGCTACATTGAAAGCTTCGAGCAGGACGCGCAGCGGAAATACGCGGCAGAACGCCAGTCAGGTGCCACTGGTATTTCCTCCGGCCAGACGGACGCATCCTATGATCAGAGACTGCTGGCGGGGCTGTCGGATGTGCAGCGAAAGGCCCTGATGGCGGGGCTGGAAGCGCTGCTTGCCGGAAAGAGCTGAGGCTGGATACCGGCATTGTCTGCCGGGAGAACAATCACGCGGCCAGGGCGTACGGTGGCATGGCCGGGGCAGACGATGGAATGATCAGGCAGAACAATGCGCAGCAGGCGGCAGAATAGCGCGCGGGGCGATGCGGGAGGAGGGCAGGATGCAGATTCTTGAGTGCTGGCTGAAGCATTACGGGAAGTTCTCGGATATGCGGATTTCATTTCATGCGGGGCTCAACATTATAGAGGGAGGAAATGAATCCGGGAAGAGTACAATTCTTTCGTTTATCTGTGCAATGCTGTACGGAATTCAGAAAACAAGATCGAAAAATCTCGATGAATATCAGCTTCGGCAGCCTTGGGACAATCCGGACTATTTTGCTGGTGTGATGAAGGTGCATGAGGGGGATTCCATCTACCGGATTGAGCGGAATTTTCTGAAGAAGGACGAAAGTCTTCGCGTTATCTGCGAGACGGAGGGCCGGGAGCTTGAGAACCCGGAGGCGTTTCTTACAGAGCTGACGGGCGGTCTGAATGAAGGAGATTTTCTGAATACATTCTATATCCGTCAGGCACAGGCGCAGACTGACAGCCAGCTGGGCGAGCACCTTCGGGATTACCTGGTGCGTGTGGAGCAGGCGGGCAACACGCAGACAGATGTCACGGCGGCGGTTGATCAGCTGAAAAAAAGACACAGAGTCCTTCAGGCAGAGAGAAAGCAGAAGCTTGACAGGCTTTCCAGGCTTGTGACCGATAACCGGCAGGAGGCTGAATTTGTGCGCGCGGAAATCGGACGCCTGCAGACTCGGCTCAGGGAAAGTCAGCAGGACCGCCCGGTCACCTTTGAGAGGAGGCTCCAGAACGGATTCAGGCAGTCTGCCGCATCTGGGACAAAGAACTGGCAGGAAGCTCGTGCAGACGGACAGCCGCCAGCCGGACAGCCAGGCCCCGGATTGGGGCCGGGCCCAC
>USJM01000259.1 GCA_900555005.1 uncultured Lachnospiraceae bacterium
CGTGGGGGGGGGGGGGGCCGGGGGCGCCGCTGGGGGCCGCCCCTGCCATCCGTTCCGTCCCCGTTGTCATGGCCACCGCCAAGGGCGCGGAATATGACAAGATCCAGGCCCTGGACCTGGGCGCGGACTACTATCTCACCAAGCCCTTCGGGGTCATGGAGCTGGTGTCCTGCGTCAAGGCCGTGCTGCGCCGGTGCGCCCGGCTCAGCCACGTGCTGCACCTGTCCGGCCTGACCCTGGACCAGGACGCCCACACCGTCTCCTGCGACGGACAGCGGGTGTCCCTGACCTATAAGGAATACGAACTGCTGCGGCTGCTTTTGTCCCATCCCGGCATGGCCTTTACCCGGGACCAGCTGATGGCCCAGGTATGGGGCACCGATTACTGCGGCGAGACCCGCACCGTGGATATGCACATCCGCACGCTGCGCCAGAAGCTGGGCCCCTACGGCAGTCTCATCCAGACCGTCCGCAACGTGGGCTACCGGCTGGAGGAACAAGAATGACCAAGAAAATTTTCCGCTCGTTTATGGTGTCCGCCGTGGCCGTGCTGCTGGCGGGGGGGGGGTACCCCCCCAGCCCCCCGCCCCGCGCCCCAGCCGGTGCCCCACGCTCTCATTGCCGAAACGGTCTTCCGCAACGACCAGGCAGATTGCGTCTCCGACCATCCTCGTCGTGTCGCCCTCGGCGATCATGACGTCCCAGTCCTGCTGGATGTGGCCGACCTTGTTGTGCGGCACGTCCGCCGCCGTCAGAATGCCGATCACGCCCGGAACCTTCCTGGCTTCCGACAGGTCAATCTTTCTGACAACCGCTCTCGGGTATGCCGCCCGGACGCACGACGCATAGGCCATGGCGGACGCATCAAAGCCATAGACATCGCTCCGGTTTTCTGCCGTTCCGTCATAGATACTGCCGTCCCGGCGCGCCAGAGCGGCCCGCACCCGGCTCCTCTCCGGCTCCTCCGGCTGGCTGAGCTCACAGCTTCTCCTGCGGTACGGGATATCCTCCTCGAGACCGTAGGCGCGGTTAAGATTCTGCCAGACGTCCTCAATCTCGATATCATCCGGGTACTTGCCGGTTCCAAGCACCTTCTTGCGCACTCAACGCGGAAGGTTCTGGTCCCGACACGCCCGTAATCCTCCTGTTCCGGCTCGTAGTCGATCTGCTTCACGCCCCGGAGCACCTCTCCCGCGAGACGGATACCCTCGATGATCTTCCGGTATCCGGTACAGCGGCAGAGGTTGCCGCGGATCGCCGTCTTGATTTCCTCATCTGTCGGATCCGGGTTCTGCCTGAGCAGCCCGGCTGCGCTGATGACCATTCCCGGCGTGCAGAAGCCGCACTGGACGGAGCCGCTGACCCCGAACGCATAGACAAATGCTTCCTTCTCGAGGTCTGTCAGCCCCTCCACTGTGACGATTTCCTTCCCGGCAGCTCTCTGCGTCTTCAGAACGCAGGCTCTTGTCGGTTTCCCGTCCACCAGAATCATGCAGGCCCCGCAGGCGCCCTCACTGCACCCATCCTTGACAGAATGAAGATGAAGTTCGTCCCGAAGAAAACGGAGCATCGACGTCTGTTTCGATGTCGATACACGTTTTCCATTCACCGTGAATGTATACTGCTCAGCCATGTCGGCTCCTTCTTGCCAATTCATAAGTCCACTTTGCTTCATTATTTCGTGTCTCGCAGAAACTCCGGGCACGGCATGACCGGTGACTCAGAAAAGAGCAAGCCGGTCATGATCCTGTACTGTTCAGTTACGCTTCCGTACGCTCTCCGGCGCCCGGAGCAAGCAGATAGCTGTGATGCCGGATAACCTCCAGTATAAACTCTCTCAGCGGTTCATACAGAGCGGACTTTTCAGCCACATCGACCTCCTGCACCTTTCCGGCAAAACGCAGACGTACATGTGTCCCCTCAAGCACCAGGAAGCCCTGATTCTCGCTGCTGTCCATATCCTCCTTCGACCAGAACAGCGTCAGCTTGTCCTTGTATGGCCGTCCGCTGTACGGGCAGAAGACCGCGCAGTTGCCGCACTCATTGCACATCCCGTCCATGTGAAGGATCTGATCCATCTTCAGGCCCGGGACCTTGATCGCGATATTCGCGCGGTTCGGACAGACATCCGTGCAGACCTCGCAGACGGTCGCACAGCCCAGGCACCTCGGGTCGGGCTCCTGCGTGAGCGCTGCTGTCAGCTGCCCCTTCTTTCTCAGAAGCACTGCCTCATTTCCTGCGGCATTCTCCTCCTCGTACCGGTCAAAATGTGCGCCGGCAATGGCCTGTGCGCACCTTGCTGCATCCGCGATGGCCTTGACGACCGTCGCCGGCCCCCTTCTGCCGTCACCGACCGCATAGATATGAGGCTTTGAGGTCCGAAGATGCTCATCGACCACCGGACGTCCCTTCTCATCGAGCCTGACCGACAGGTTCTCATACAAGGTGGTATCGATTCTTTCCCCGACGGCTGTGATCACCGTATCCGCCGGAAGCAGTTTCTTCTCGCCGCTGTCAACCGGTCTTCTCCTGCCGCTCTCGTCGGGCTCGCCGAGCTTCATGACCGAGCAGACAAGCGTTCCATCCTTCAGGCTGACCGGTGCCAGCAGTTCCTCGAAGATCACGCCATCCTCGAGCGCCATCCTCAGCTCTTCCTCGTCCGCCGGCATATAGCGCCTTGTTCTCCGGTAGACAAGACGGACGGTGCGGACGCCTCTCTGGCGGACCGCCGCCCTGGCCACATCCATCGCGGTGTTGCCGCCACCGATGACGACAACGTCCTTTCCAAGGTTCAGCGAATCCTGTCCGTACTTGACGGCTGTCAGGAAATCGAGCGCATCCATGGACTTTCCTTCCTTCAGCACCGGGGCGGAACCCTTCCAGGCGCCTGTCGCGAGGACAAAGTCCGTGAAGCCGTCCTTCTTC
>USJM01000260.1 GCA_900555005.1 uncultured Lachnospiraceae bacterium
CCGGAGGTTGCCGCCACGGGGGCAGGATACACGCCTGCCGGGATGCTGAAAGGATTCAGCCTGAAGGCGCTGGTGCCGGACTATTCATTTGCAGGACTGCCGGAATGGTTCGGCTATATCCTGTCAGCTGTGATTGGAGCGGCTGTCCTGATCATCGTGTTCAGACTGATAGGGGACGCAAAAAAACCGCAGAAGCAGCAGGTACAGGCATGAACTGGAATCGATCAATTCTGAAAGTGCTTTCCCGCCTTCGGGAGAGCGATCTTAAGGATGATGGCCGGGGGAGACCAGAGAGAGCCGGCATATTGAACGGCATGAAGAAGGGAGGCGGGGCAGATCGCTCCGGCCTCCCTGTTGTCTGTCTGCTGTCAGCGCTGCTTCTTATTCTTCTGTGCGCACTTTCGCGCAATGCAGTCTTTACCGTGACGGTGCTGGCATTGCTGCTGGTGCGGACGGCGGCACTGCCAATCCGGCAGCTGAAGCGTGTCATGGAAGCACTGTTTCTGCCCTGTATCCTCACACTGATCATCATGCTGCCCTCTGTATTTCTGGGCAGTCCGAAGACAATGCTGACCGTGACGCTGAAGGTTGCGGAGGCGGTGCTTGCGCTGTCGCTGATGGGGACAGCCGTGTCCTTCCAGAGACTTACGGAAGCCTTCCGTCAGCTGCATGTTCCGGAACTGTTCGTGCTGGTGCTGGATCTCACAATCCGCTATCTGGTGATTCTCGGGCGGTACAGCGGTGCGCTGCTGGAGGCTGTGACGATGCGGAGTGTCGGAAAGGTGAACTGGAAACATTCCGGTGCCGGCGGTATCCTGGGAACAACGTTCCTGAAATCTCAGCAAATGGCGCAGCTGACAGAGGAGGCGATGCGTCTGAGGGGATTTGACGGCGCGTACCCGGCGCTGAACCGTCCGCGCTTTGGGCTGCGGGATGTGCTGATTCTGAGCGCGGATATTCTGATACTTCTGCTTTTTGTGTATACGCAGATGAGGACTCCTGCTGTATGACATGGGGAGCAGGGCATCAGGCTCGGCGTATCTGAGATAAGAGAATTGCAGGCGGGAGCAGTGGAGCCCTGCCTGTGCGGCAGGATGGGGAGATGGTGGACTTATGTTGATTCATAGAAGAAGGCGTGCGGATGATGCGGGGAAAGCTGCGAACGAAGCACAGCCATCGAAAATACATCATGTATATGAAGGCTTGGAAGAACAGGACGAGGCAGAAACCGTATGCGCACCCTGGATCAGCCTTCAGGATGTCTGCTATTCCTATGGGCAGGAGGACGAAGGCGGACAGCAGCGGGTGCTGACGCTGGCTCATGTCAGTCTGAAGCTGTATCCGGGGCATACTTATGTCGTGACAGGCCCGAATGGCTGCGGCAAGTCGACGCTGTTCCGGGTTCTCGCAGGACTCAGTTTTCCGGAGAATGGCCGCTATCTTTTTCATGGAGAAGCCGTCACAAGAGACAGGATGAATGACAGGGAGTGGTCGAAGGCGTTCTACAGAAGGCTCGGGTTTTTGTTCCAGAATTCGGAGACACAGCTTTTCTGCAAGTCTGTGAGGGAGGAGATCGCGTTCGGCCTTCTGCAGCTCGGTCTCTCCAAGGAGGAGGTTCAGAGGAGGACGGAGCAGTACATGGACATGCTCGGCATCGAACAGCTGGCGGAGCGGGCGCCATTTCACCTCTCCGGGGGTGAGAAGAAGCGGACGGCGCTTGCCGCTGTCCTTGCGATGCAGCCGCAGACTTTGATCCTGGATGAGCCGGAAGCCGGGCTTGATGAGGACGGAGAGGCGTGGGTGACAGAGTTTCTGGCCAGCCTGAAGCTGGAAGAAAGGCT
This sequence comes from uncultured Lachnospiraceae bacterium, assembly GCA_900555005.1. Next base: position 1,842 of record USJM01000260.1, read on the forward strand.
GATTATCATCGCGACCCACAGCCGGAGGCTTGCGCAGGCAGTCGGCGGCGAGGAAATCCGGATGACAAAGGCGCACACCATCAGTCCCGGAATGTAAGCTGAAACATACCGGATTCGTACAGAATCTTTTCTTGAATCGTCTCATCCGAGATGGTAATCTACAAGCAGAGTTGTTTACACAACAGCCGCTCGGAGGGAGATTTTATGTACGATGCTGTGATAATCGGCGCAGGCGTGACCGGTGCCGCTGCCGCGTGGGCGCTGTCTCGCCTGCACGCGGATATCTGTGTGCTCGAGCGCACAGAGGATGTCTGTACGGGGACATCCAAGGCGAACAGCGCCATCATCCACGGTGGCTTCGACCCGGCCGCTGGGTCCCTGATGGCAAAGCTGAACGTCAGGGGCAATGAGATGATGGACAGCCTGTGCGAGGATCTGGATGTCCCATTTCAGAGAAATGGAGCGCTCGTCGTCTGCACAGACGAGGCAAAGACGGACGTACTGGAGGCGCTGCTTGCGCGCGGGATTGTCAACGGCGTGAGCGGACTCAGGATTGTACGGGGTGAGGAGCTCTTCCGGATGGAGCCGAACCTGTCGGAGGGCGTCATCGCGGCACTCTATGCGCCGACAAGCGGGATTGTCTGTCCGTTTGAGCTGACGCTTGCGATGGCAGAGAACGCCTTCCGGAACGGCGTGGATTTTCATTTCCATGCTGAAGTGACGGACATCAGACGGGATGGGAAGGGGCTGTACCATGTGAAGGCGGGCGGGACAGAGTATGTCACCAGAGCTGTCATCAACGCTGCCGGTGTGTACGCGGATGAGATCCACAATATGGTCAGCACACAGAAGATCCGGATCCGCCCCAGGCGGGGGGAGTACTGTCTCTATGACCGGGCGCTTCAGGGGTACGTGCGGCATACGATCTTCCAGCTGCCGACGGAGAAAGGGAAGGGCGTGCTGGTGACGCCGACGGTTCACGGCAACATCCTGGCAGGGCCGACCTCCGATTTTATCTCTGATAAAGAAGACACTGCGACGACGGCGGAGGGCATCGCGGAGGTTCTGGAGACA
>USJM01000261.1 GCA_900555005.1 uncultured Lachnospiraceae bacterium
CCGCCGGCCCTGCCAGAGGACGACTGGAAGAGGCGGATGGAGCAGCCGCCGCGCTTCAATCTCCGTCATGTACGGATCCCGGATCTCCCGGTGAAGCAGTGGGTCCGCCCGGGTGACGGGAAAAAGGAAGAGGAACAGGCACGCGTTTCAGGGCGGTCTCAGGAAAAGGATCTGTCACAGGATGATTTTGAATCGGACGAGGCAGACTTCCGGTCTGAGCGGCCGGCCGGGGAAGCGGAAGAGCCGAAGATGCAGTCACGGATTGAAGGATTTTCCCTCTCAAAAGTGCTTGGACGTGTGCCGGGCCTCCTTGGACTGAAGAAACAAAGCGCACCCGTCAGAAATCCGGAGGGCAAACAGCCGGATGCAGGGGATGAGCCTGTGCAGCCAGATGCGGCTGACGGAAGTCTGCAGAAACCTGCGGAGGCTGAACAGGGACAGCTGGAAACGAAACCGGATGAGAGCCGGCAACCTGGAAATCAGCCGGATGAAGAGGGCGCTCACCCGGCTGAGAGGCGTGATGCATCTGCAGCGGATCAGGCACCGGCAGCGATGCCGCGCAGCATCGAGGTTGTCAATCTGAATGAGAATGCCAACCATAAGCAGGTTGAGGTCATAGACCTTGACGGCTCAAAGACAGGCCCTCTGCCTGATCTGTCTTCCTCAGACAGCGGAAGCAGGAGATCGCAGGAAGAAGGACACCGTTTTCTGAAGGAAGCAGGCGGAGGCGCAGGAAGACTTCTCGGCGGTTTGGGCAGCAAGTTTTCCGGACTTAGAGCAGGGAAAAACAGGCAGGGGAAGAACCAGGCAAGCGTTTCGGAGATTCTTGGAACAGATCCGAGGGCAGAACTTGCTTCAGCAAAAGCAGCCGGGACCCGGGGAATGACTCTGCAGGACAGAAAAAAGAGAGGCCTGATCATGGCGGGCTTTTTGGCAGCAGGAATTCTGCTTGCCGTGCTTTTGATTTTCTGGGCGGCAGGTTCCGGAAAAGACGGTTCCGCTTCCCGTCCGGCAGTGGTATCACAGCGGACGAGGGACTGACAGTCCGTATCCGCCGGCAGCCGGCCTCGTATACAACATCCGGCGATGTAACCCTTTCAATCCGTGCGCCGAAGACCATCCAGTCGATCACCGTGAATGGGGATGCGATCAAGTTTTCCGGGGATCAAAAGACGGATATCACCGTTCGGGCAGAAACTGGAACGCTGAAACTGATGGTTGTGTCGACGACAAGGTCCGGAATGCCACGGTAAAGCTGGCCTATGTGGATGCAGAGCCACCGGTTGTCACGGTTCATGAATCTGCTGGAAAGGTAACACTGGAGGCGACGGATGACTCATCCGGCGTGGCCGGCATCTACTATGGCGTGACAGGCCCTGCATCGGATGTGCCGCTTTATCAGGCCTACACGCAGCCCTTTGAGGAAGAGAAGAATCAGGTTTACTGGTGGTATGCAATTGACAAGGCAGGAAATATGACAGTCCCGGTGAGCGGGACGTTCACCGAGGCTGAGTCTCTCTCATTCTCCCAAAAGAGCTATTTTGTCACACCGGGCAGTTCGATGACCATCCATGCGGATGTCAGGCCGAAGAATGCATATGTCAATCATCTTACCTATACGTCCTCGGATGAGAAGGTATTCCGAATCGATCAGGGGAACATCATTGTTCCGGTTTCTGAAGGAAAGGCAGAGGTCACGGCATCTGCGGACGGCCTTCCGGATGCGACAGCCGAGATAACTGTGTCGGACGCGAAAACGGTCACGATTACAGCCGTCGGAGACTGCACACTCGGGACGGATCCATCCCTGGCGGCTGATACCAGTTTTCCGGCTTTCCAGGCTGTCCACGGAGACAGTTACTTCTTCCAGAATGTGCGCGATATCCTCAGCCAGGACGATGCGACCATCGCAAATTTCGAGGGAACCCTGACGACATCCGACCAGAGGGCGAACAAGAAGTTTACATTCAAGGGGGATCCGGCTTATACGGCAATTCTGAAGGACGGAAGTATCGAGGCCGTGACACTTGCCAACAATCACACGATGGATTACGGCGAGCAGGGACTGAAGGATACAGAGGATGCACTGACCGATGCAGGGATTGCCTGGTGCAGCGGAAACGATATCGCCTATCAGGAATTGAATGGGGTCAAGTGTGCATTGATCGGCATCTATGCTGTTGAAAATGGACTGGAGAGTCTGGACCAGCTGAAAAGTGCTGTTAAGCAGGCGAAAGCGGAGAATGCCCAGATTGTGGTCGTTGATTTCCACTGGAACTCGGAGCTGGTGGAGGAGCCAAATGAGGATATGGTGACGCTGGGCCATGCGGCAATTGATGCCGGCGCGGACCTGGTCGTCGGCTCCCATTCCCACATCGTGTCCGGAATAGAAAAGTACAATGGAAAGTTCATCGTGTATGGACTTGGAAACTTCTGCTTCGGCGGCAACCTGCATCCGAAAGACATGGATGCCATAATGTTCAGACAGACCTTTACGGTCACCGGAGACGGAGCGCAGGAGGATGACAAGATTGCAATTATCCCGGTCTCTGCAGTTCGGACAGCAGCTACAACGATTACCAGCCGACACCGGTTTCCGGAAGCGCGGCAGATCAGATCATGCAGAAGATCGATGAACGGAGCAGGCAGTTCGGGACAACATGGGATTCGTACATGAAAGAGGCCTCCTGAACATCAGAAAAGCGAAAAGCCCGAAAAATCAAAATGCCCGGCGGAAGTGAACCGCCGGGCATTTCGGGTCTTCAGGGCTTCAGGAAAAGACACACTGCTTAAACGTCAAAAAAGGGAAGCCTTCAAAGGCTTCCCGAACGTAGCGGAGAGGAGATTCGAACTCTTGACACTGCGGGTATGAACCGCATGCTCTAGCCAACTGAGCTACTCCGCCATATATGG
>USJM01000262.1 GCA_900555005.1 uncultured Lachnospiraceae bacterium
CTGGCTACCGGCAGGCGCCGGAGGCGGCCCAGGGACGCCCGGATCTGGCAAGGATGAACACGGCGGTCGGGAGCAAGACCATCCTGTTCCGCTCCAGAAAGATGGTCAGGGGCTTTCTGTTTTTCCTGATGACGCTGTTTTTCACGGCGATGGTGGCTGTGAATTTCTGCAACCTTGCGCTCCCGGGTGCGATGGACCCGAAGGTTTCGAACGCATATTATAATCTTTCCAACCTGGATTCGAGCCTGGAGGGGGTGCTTGGAAGCAGCAATGGCTTCGCGACGCAGCTGCTCACTGAGCTTGCAAAGCAGATTGTGTCGATGGTAGTCAATGTGAACGGCATCATCCAGCAGCTTGGGACGAGTGTCCAGCTGTCGATTCTGCTGATCTTCGCAGTTCCGAATGCGCTGTTTGCCCTTGCTCTGTGGATCATGTTTATTCAGACGAAGAGGGACCGCTCTAAGTTTGGACTTGGCGGGTATACGCTTGCCAGAGTCATGATGGTTCTGAAGTTTGTCGTTGCCTGCCTGGTTCTGGCAGTCGGCCTGATTATTTCGGTGTATTTCGTGGTGGTCGGGGCCTCCAGCGCACGGTTCACAAGCAGCTTCATTCAGGGGTTGATCATGCTGATTATCATGATCTTCATCGCGATCTTTACGATTATGTACTACATCCAGTGGATGTACACGCTCAAGTGCGTGAAGGTCAACGTCCGGAGCGGCAGCGACATCGGGCGGGTGCCGACCTATGTCGGGATCCTCTCGATTATCCTGGCTGTTTTCTTCGCACTGATGCTTCTTCCGCTTGCACCCAATGATTATCTGGGGCTTGCAGCAGGCGGAACAAAGGCGCTCTACTTCCTTGTGTCGGGCATCTGGCTGCTGAAGTACCACAGGGTTGTACGGAGAGCGGCAGCATTTCGGGCATCGTGAACGGGTGACGGTGAATCCAAAAAAGTGCTGTGGAAAGAAATGAATGATATGATATGAATGGAAAGAGAGCTTGCCGGGTATGCGCCCTGCAGGTTCTCTTTTTCTGTCTTAAGAAACTTTTAAATAATATTTTACAGGAAAATCAAGTGACGACATCCCGCAATGATGCTATGATCGTTTCAACAGACAAGTACATGATAAAGGGGTAAGGACTTTGAAGGGGAATAAGGCAGTTAAAATCGTATTGCTTGCGCTACTTGGAGCGCTTGGTGTTGCCGTCGCTGTGCTGGTCTCATATCTGAGCCGCGAGTGGAACCGGACAACCTATTTTGACAAGACAACCATCAACGGGTTTGATGTATCCGAACGAAAACCGGAGGATGTCCTGCACATACTGACGGATGCCTATTCGGCACCGAAGATCACGCTGACGGAAGGCGGAAAAGAGGAGGGAACCTGGACACTCAGCCAGCTTGGGTATACGGTTGATCAGACAAAGCTCCTCGCAGGGCTTCAGGATGCGCTGAAGAAGCAGCGGGCAAGCATCCCGATCCTGCTGGACGGTATCATGAACGGCAACGAGTTCACACTGGATATTCCATTTTCTTCGGATGAGGGAAAGATCAGCTCTGTGGTTACGGCAGCCAATCTGAAGGATCCCAGAGTTGAAAACGCGAATGCTGAGCTCGTCTATGATGAGGGAACAAAGACGTACTCAATCAAGCCGGAGGTTCAGGGAACGCAGCTGGATGACGGTGACATTCAGAAGCTGGTGAAGACGGAGGCCGAAAAGCTGGTGACTTCCGCGAAGCCGGCGGGCGATGTGAGCGTGGAGATTCCGTCAGATCTATACAAGAAGCCGGATGTTCTGTCGACCGACGAGACGCTTAACCTTCAGATGAACACATACAATGCCTATGATCAGGCTGTCATCACCTACGATTTCGGGACGCAGAAGGAAGTGCTGGACTGGAACACCATCAAGGACTGGGTGTTCTTCCAGGATGGACAGGGGATGCTGAGCGAGGAGAAGATCCGTGCTTATGTGACAAGCCTTGCCGCGAAGTATAACACAATCTACTACACACGGACCTTCACGACGACAGGCGGACAGCAGATTACGTTTACAGACAGCGAGAATAATTACGGCTATCTGGTCGATGAGGATGGGGAATATCAGCAGCTCCTCTCGGATATTCAGAGCAACACGTCTGTGGAGCGGGAGCCGGTCTATTCGTACAAAGGAGTCGGCAGAGACGGAACGAACGACTTGCTGGAATATGTCGAGATCAATATCACGCAGCAGCATCTGTGGTTCTACAAGAACGGCCAGCTGGTTGTGGAGAGCAATGTCGTGACGGGCAATGTGTCGAAGAAGCAGGAGACACAGACAGGGGTCTTCCCGATTGCCTATAAGCAGAGCCCGGCGACGCTGATTCCGTCCAACGAGACAAATGGAACACCGGTTCAGTACTGGATGCCGTTCTATGACGGGCAGGGACTTCACGACGCAAGCTGGAGAACGGCCTTCGGCGGGAATATCTACCAGACCAACGGATCGCATGGCTGTGTCAATCTGCCGCCGGCTGTCGCAGCGACGATCTATGAGAATATCGATACCGGAACGCCGGTGATTCTGTATAAGTAATCGTATCAGAAAGAGCGGCAGGAGCTTTATAAAAATTTGGAAACGGCGTTGAATTTGAGGGTGAATTCGATATAATAAAAAGTAGTTCGCGCAGGACTTCTGAACGGTGGTGTCTGAGGCAGCCATCGGGAATGGTACGGCAGGCGGCTGTGGGGAAAATTTTCGCCGTCTGCCTGATCGAGAGACCTGGGCAAGAGGCGCATGTGGGGAGCGCACGGAGGCTGTAAGGGCGGTTTTCGTGCGGGAACAGTCGATAAGGGGCAGCAGATGAACAGGGGAAATCTGGCGGAAGATCCGAGGGTAGATCGGCCGTCACA
>USJM01000263.1 GCA_900555005.1 uncultured Lachnospiraceae bacterium
CGGCGGACAGCGGCAGCGTGTCTGTATTGCCGCGGCTGTGATTCAGCGGCCGCAGCTGATTCTGCTGGATGAGCCGGTGTCCGCGCTGGATGTGACCGTCCAGGCGCAGATTCTGAGACTGCTTGTCCGTCTGAAGAAGGAATTCGGCCTGAGTTATCTGTTTATCAGCCATGATCTGAATGTGATTATCAGATCTGCGACCGGGTGCTGGTCATGAAACAGGGGAAAATCGTGGAAAGCGGAGATGTCCGGCAGATATATGAGAATCCGCAGCACGACTATACAAGAATGCTGCTTGCCGCAGCAGACTGAGCAGAAATGGAGCGACTGAAATGAAACTGACTTGGCTTGGAACTGCCGTTTTTGTGCTGGAGAGCGGGAAGGAGAAGATCCTGTTCGACCCGTTCATGGAGCTTAAAGGCGGGCATGTCGCGCTGACAGAGGATGAATTGCTACAGTATGATACGGTGTTTATCACACACTGTCACTTTGACCATTTTGCCTTTACCGCGGACACAATCGACGACAGCGACGTTACGGTTTTCTGCACAAGGCAGTGTGTGAAGACACTGGAGCGGTTTGAGGCGGATCAGGACCGTGTGGTGGAGATTCAACCGGACAGAACGTACCCGATCGGTGATATCAGGATTACACCGCTCCGTGCAAAGCACATTGTATTCAGATGGCGGTACATCCTCGACACACTCTCGCCCTGGCGCATGATCCGGTATGCGGGAAATCTGCCGTTTTTATTCTGGGCAAACCGGACCTTCAAGGAAGCAGGGGAGATCGTGGCATATGATATCAGGGCGGAAGGGCGTGAAATCCTGCTTCTGGGGAGCCTGGCACTTGACCCGGAGGAAACCTACCCGAAGCATCCGGATGTCCTGATCCTTCCATACCAGGGGAATAATGATCTGCCGGCCTGCGCCCGCGAGGTCCTGTCTGTCCTTCAGCCGAAAAGCGTCGTACTTTCGCATTTCGACAATGCCTTCCCTCCAATGTCCCGGGATGTTGATCTCAGACCGCTGAAGAAGCTGATGCAGGAGAAATTTCCGGATATCAAAGTGGTAAACCGGAGGCGTTCAAGACAATGACCATCTGAGCCGGCATTTTTTACAGAGGCGGGAGAGATTTTTCTGACCGGAAAGTGCATGAAAACAGCACCGGATTCATCGTGTGATCCGGTGCTGTTTTTTGAAGGCGGAGTTGCCGTATCGGGCGGGACAGAATGAATCGGTCCTGCTCGATTCTCGATTATCTGTGCGCGGAAAACAGCCTGGCATTGTGCGGCGGATTTCCCGGCTGTGACAGACGCAGCCGGCCGCAAAAGATGCAGCCGGAAAAGCCCTCTGGCGATGTCAGACGGTGAGCGTGCGTTCTACTTTCCCGAGGGCCTTGTCCAGGAAGTCAACGTTCATCTCTGCGAACCGCCCTTCATCTGCGAGCTGGGCATAGTCCGGGTTGATCGGGATGTTGCCGCAGACCTCAAGACCTGTGCTCTTTGAAACCTCGTCGATGTGACTCTCGCCGAAGACCTTGATGATCTTCCCGCAGTCCGGACACTTCAGATAGCTGTAGTTCTCGATCATACCGAGGACCGGGATCTTCATCATCTGTGCCATGTTCCAGGCCTTCGCGACGATCATGCGAACCAGATCCTGCGGGCTGGTGACGATAAAGATTCCGTCAACCGGAAGTGACTGGAAGACTGTCAGCGGAACATCACCTGTTCCGGGAGGCATGTCGACCAGCAGATAATCGAGCTGTCCCCAGGCAACGTCGCTCCAGAACTGCTGAATTACCTGTCCGAGGATCGGTCCTCTCCAGATGACAGCCTGCTCCGGGTCCTGGATGATCAGATTCAGACTCATGACTTTGATGCCGTTTGCCGTTGTGACCGGAAGCAATGTGTGCTCATCTACCGCGCGGGTCTGGTCAGCGGTCAGGCCATACATCTTCGGAATGGACGGGCCGGTAATGTCGGCGTCAAGGATTCCGACTCTGTGGCCGGCCTTTGCAAGTGCATTGGCCAGGGAAGCGGTCACGAAGCTCTTTCCGACACCGCCCTTGCCGGACACGACACCGATCACATGCTTGACAAAACTTCCTGGATTCTGCGGAAACTTCTGCGGACCATGTGCTTCTTTTGCATGCTCCGGGCAGCCCTCACAGCTTGAGGGCTGCAGGAAGAAGCTTCCTGGCAGTCCTGATCTTTCTGTGCCATATGAAAAACCTCCTTCTTGAATGTCTGTTCTGACAGACTCTGCAGACAGTGTACCATAGAGCCTGCTGCTGATACAAGAATTAATCAGAATATAAAATCAAATTTTGCAAAATCAAATCATAATTGTCTATGCACGGGTTTCTTCTCTTGTGGTATACTCGGGATGCTTCGCGGGTGCTGTTTCTCCATGCTTCCGGACCTGGACATTGCGAAGGAGGGTGTGATTCATCCATTTTGCATGGATGGAGGCTGAGAGAGCGGACAAGCGAAACGGTCTAACGAAAAGGAGACGGGCGGATATGCTGCTTGCAATCGATATCGGGAATACCAATACAGTTCTTGGAGGGTATGAAGGACGGGAATCCATATTCACGGAGCGTATTTCCACGGATACTTCCAAGACGTCGCTCGAGTATGCGATTTTATTCAAGACAGCCCTGGATCTTCATGGAGTGGATGTGTCCATGATTGACGGGGCTATCATCGGGTCGGTTGTCCCGCCGCTGACATACATCGTGCGAACTGCCCTGAAGAAGGTCTGCGGTTTGCAGGCCTACGTGGTCGGGCCTGGCCTGAAAACCGGTCTGAATATCCGGATGGATGACCCGGCATCAATCGGGGCGGATCTGATTGCCGGAGCGGTCGGCGCACTGGCGAAGAA
>USJM01000264.1 GCA_900555005.1 uncultured Lachnospiraceae bacterium
GGCCGCCCAGACTGAAAGCCACCTTGTCCGCAGCCGATTCCGGAAAAAATGTGATGATCCCATTGATTCCTGCGCTCATCAGAGCGGACACTGCCACCCCTGAAAGAATGATCATCGTTCTGCTGAATCCTGCGCGTGTCGCGATCAGATACACCAAACCGGTTGCCAGAAGTGCGCCAAAGAGGGCCATCACAGATCGGACATATATCCTGCCCGGAAACAGCAGCGAAGCCAGAAGCACGAAGAGGCCGGACCCATTGTTGATTCCGAGAATCGATGGCGAAGCCAGTGGATTATGAAGCGCTTCCTGCAGAAGGAGTCCGGAAACGGCAAGTGTCGTCCCGCAGAGGATTGCTCCGGCTGTTCTTGGCATCCGGACATAGAAGAAGATCTGATGCCAGACCGCTTGATCGCCGGGCCTTCCGTAGAAAAGCGACAGCAGGGAGAAACCCACTATGAGCAGAATACCGGCTGTGACGGCGATGGTATAAGACACCTTGTTCTGCTTGTTTACATTCTTTCGATGCATCCTTCTCCTCTCTTCCGACCGTCAAGTTCATCCTTCCGTGCTTTCTTGCATTCCATCTGTCAGATCATCAAGCAGCACCTGATAGGCCTGTGCCCAGCGATTGTTCGGCTTATACTGAAACAGGTCTTTCTCCAGGGTGAAAAGTCTGTGTGTTCTGACAGCGGACAACTGATTCCACGCCGGTTGGCTCAGGAAGCTCTCCTGAAAGGCCTCATTGGCCTTCTTCGCGTCTCCCTGTGTGATGACAAAGATGAAAGTCGGATTCTTTTCAAGGATCCACTCAAGACTGAGGTCGTCAAGGCTGCTGTCGTCCGCTGCAATGTTGACCAGCCCGAGGTCTGTCAGCATGGCTGCCACAAAATGATCATCCTTCAGCGTCTTCGTCTTTGTCGCAGACGCCCGGATCAGCAGAAAGCTCTTTCCCCTGACCGCGGCAGGAGCGGTGTGCCTGAGATCGTCGATGGCGGCTGCCACTTCTTCCACATTTGACGCGTAGAGATCCTGCCGTCCGGTCTGCTCCGTGAATTCCTTCATAATCTGCTCATAATCCGTAAAGCTGTTCACCCTTACATCCCGGCAGGAAATACCGGCGGTCGTAAGGGTCTCAGCAACTTTTTTCTGGGCCGGGATCTCCTCTGTCGCCAGGACCTCATCCGGCTGCAGGTCCATGATGGCTTCTGTGTTCGGAGCACCGATGGTGCCAACTGAAACACAGTCCGTTGTGATGCCATCAAGGTTCATTCCGTCACTGGTAATACCTGCCAGCGTTCCGCCTGCAAGCAGCCAGAGGTCCCCGATGGAACGGGACAAGGCCACAACACGCTTCGGCGCCTCCTTGAACGATGCCTCTGTTCCGCCCGCCATCTGGCTGTCCCCGGCAAAAATACATCCCTTCATCGGCAGTAAAGCCAGGAGGACAACAGCTGTCATCACGGTGGTCCTCGAAAGCCTGATCCTTTTGTTCATCGATTTTTCTCCAGTCGTCAAAACATTAACAAACACCTGTAAAGACACATTTACTTTCATTCTAAATTGTGTCATGATGAAAAGTGTTGCATATGGAACACTCATCAAAATAAAAACGCACGAAAAAAGGATTCGAAATTTATGGAATTAGCTGAAATTCAGGACCGGGAGCTGATGGAGCTGCCGCTTTTTGATCAGATCGATCGAGATGATATCCGCCCGATGCTCACCTGTCTGGGGGCTTTCGTGCGTGAATACAGAAGAAAAGAGTATGCGGTTCTGGATGATGAACTGATGGCGCATGTGTACGTCGTCATGTCAGGGTGCATCTTCATGCTCAAGGAGGACCGGGAAGGTCACCGCTCTTTTCTGACCTATATCCAGCCGGGGGAGCTGTTCGGTGAATCCTTCGCTCTGCGTCATTCTCCGGTCACAAGCGTCTCATTTCTTGCCGCCCGTCCCTCGCAGGTGCTCTGCCTTCCGCTTGCAAAGACGCTCCATACCTGCAGCAACCGATGTGTCTTCCACGAAACGCTGGTATCCAACCTGTATGAGCTGCTCTCCAGAAAGAACCTGGCTTTGATGCAGAAAATCGACATTCTCTCAAGAGACACCCTGAGGGACAAGCTTCTGTCTTTTCTGAGACTTCAGCTGACAGGGGATTCAAAGGCAGGGGCATCCCGCGGGCGGCGCCCCCCCGCCCCGCCACTATGTGCTGCAGGGCTTTGCCTATCCCGCCGAGTTCTACAGCCCCGACTACAGCAAGCGACAGCTCACCGACATGCCTGCCGACTACCGCCGTACGCTCTATTGGAATCCTCATCTCACGCTTGACCAGCAAGGCGAGGCCACCGTCACATTCTACAACTGCGGCCGCACCACCGAGCCCAGTGCCAATGCCCAAGGCCAGTCGCCCGACGGCACACTGCTCTGGAGCGAGTAATCGGGAATGCCCCAGAGGCCATGCCTTGGGGCTGAAGAGCCTTGCTCATGCATATATAATAATGTATAGAGCGGCATGGTGCTCGTTGCCGGTGGCGCTCTGCTGGATATGGAAAAACGCTCTTTTTTGCATGCGGGGGCGATATTGAGGCCCTTGCATAGCATCCGTTGTCCCATTATTTGCGTAACTTTGTAGGGAGAAGCCGTGCTGGTTTCAGCATTTTACACTAACGAAAACCAATCTGTATGAAGGAGAAAAGACTATTCAGGTGCTGTCTGCCCATGCTGGGAGCATTGGCCCTGGCCCTCGCCGGTTGCTCTACAGGCAAGAGCAACTGCGGTTCGTTGACCGATGCATTAGACAATTCGGCGTGGAGCACGTCGCAGTGGATATCGGCTAAGAACGCCCCCGTGGTCACAGGAGCGGTGCACGGAGCCAACGAGAGGGC
>USJM01000265.1 GCA_900555005.1 uncultured Lachnospiraceae bacterium
CGTCAAGACGCTGCGGCCGACCTACCGGCTGCTGATCGGCGGACCCGGGAAGAGCAATGCCTTCGCTATATCAAAGCGCCTGGGACTCCCGGATGAGATCATCGAGGATGCCAAGGGGCGGATCGCAGACGAGCAGGAGAGTTTTGAGAGCGTGATCTCCGATCTCGAGAGCCGCCGCGTGTCCATGGAGAAGGCGGAGAGCGCGATGACGAAGGATCAGGCAGAGATCCGCCGGCTGAGACGCTCACTGGAGGAGCAGGAGAAAAAGCTTGCGGAATCGAAGGACAAGATTCTGGAGAAGGCCAGACAGCAGGCTGCCGATCTGCTTCGGGACACGAAGCAGTATGCGGACGAGACCATCCGCGCATTCAATAAGATGAGCGGCAACGCCATTTCCGCACGGGACATGGAGCGCAGGCGGACAGTCCTTCGCGGGAAAATGGACGAGATGGAGGCTTCCCGCAAAAAGGAGAAGGAGAAGACGCCGCACAAGGCGGTCGATGCGAGAAAGCTGCAGGTGGGCGATTCGGTGAAGGTTCTGTCACTGAACCTGAAGGGGATCGTGCGTTCGCTGCCTGACAAATCGGGGAATATCGATGTTCAGATGGGGATCCTGCACTCCGTCGTGAATGTGAAGGATATCGAGCTGCTGGACGAGGTCTCGATCAAGGGACCGTCGTACGAGCATACATCCACAGGAAGGGTGCGGATCTCAAAGTCCGCCAGTGTTTCACCGGAGATCAACCTCCTCGGCATGACGGTGGATGAAGCGGTCTCTGTCCTGGACAAGTATCTTGACGATGCTGCGATCGCCCACCTGGATGAAGTGCGGGTCGTCCACGGCAAGGGTACAGGGGCGCTCCGCGCCGGTGTGCAGAACTTCCTGAGAAAGAACAAGCATGTGCAGTCGTACCGGCTTGGCGAGTACGGGGAAGGCGACGCAGGCGTGACGATTGTGAAGCTAAGTGAGACCGGGCGGTATGGATACTTGAGATGTTCAAGTGACGCAAATGAATGTCCGACAGGATACAAATATTTCGAATAGGCAATTAATATAGAGGGGAGACTTGAACATAAACAAAATACACAAACAGTACATAATTATTCTTGACAGCAATCAGCTGATTTCATAGTATCACTATGTAGCAGTTTATAATTTTCCGGGAATATGGGGAAGTTTCAGGAGACAGAAAGAAGGCATCATGGGAAAGACAGTTCGTCTCTCGGATATTGCAAAGAGGATAGGAGTCAGCACAGTAACTGTATCGAAGGCTCTTTCAGGGCAGAAGGGTGTCAGTGAGCGGAAGCGTGATGAGATCAGAAAGCTCGCAGCGGACATGGGATACCAGAAGACAACGGTGACGCCCGGCCAGAAGAAGAGCTATACGATCGGCGTGGTTGTACCGGAGAATCTTTTCAGCGGAAGACAGTCCTATTACTGGGCATACTTCCAGGAACTCTCCAGAAAGGCAAGAGACAGAGGAAACCTCCCGGTTCTGGAGGTCGTCAGTGAGAAAGAACAGGATGGAAGCAGGGTCCCCGGACTGATTCAGGGCGGACAGGTAAGGGGCATCATATTTCTCGGATCGTTCCATGAGAAGTATGGAAAGGCCATGGTAGATGCAACGAAGGTTCCATATCTGTTTCTTGATGCGCCGGGAATCGGGGATGGCAAAGACAGCATCGTCACGGACAATCTCCGGATGGCGTATCAGCTGACTAACTACCTGTTTTCGATGGGGCACAGGAAGATTGGTTTTATCGGAACGCGGACATTGACGGATGCGGTTGACGACCGGTTTTTAGGCTACGTCAAGTCGCTGATGGCGCACGGCATGGAGGTAAATCCCGCCTATGTTCTCGACGACCGCGATCCGAAGACCGGAGATTTCAACCCGGAGCGATATTTCAATATCGACAGAGAGGACATGCCGACGGCATATCTCTGCAGCAGCGATACATCTGCCAGCTGCTTTGCCGCACGTCTTCAGCAGGATGGCCTGACCGTTCCGAGGGATGTCTCCCTGGCCGGGTTTGAAGACTTTTTACCGGACCATCTATCCGGTCTGCAGCTGACAAGCTGCAGGGTGAATCTGGAGGAGATCGCGGAGAAGGCTGTTACCACAATTGTCCGGAAAATCGAGGGCGCACTCTACACGCCCGGAACATTCGAGGTCAGCGGAACGCTTTCCTTCGGAAGCAGTGTCAAAAAAATCGGGAAAGCTGTATCTTTTGTGTAAAAAAAGCTTGCAATTATTCCTCGTCTGTGGCATAGTAAGAAGGTACTGATTTGCCGAAAGGGCGAGGAAAGTATCAGGAGACGTAGCTCAGCTGGGAGAGCAACTGCTTGACGTGTAGTAGGTCATAGGTTCGAGTCCTACTAATCCCACCATTATCCGGAAGCCTTGATACGTAAAGGTTTCCGTTTTTTTGTTTGGCGAAGAAAATGCGGGGAAGTGGCTCCAGAAACCCAGTGTATGTTGTTTTCCCTACTTTTTCCCCTACTGGCAAGTCCTGTAAGCGTTGATTCACAACGGGTTCAATATCATTTTTGTCCCTACTTTCTTCCCTACTCGCCCAAAAACAACATTGCATAAAAATTGGCTCTTTGTCAAATGTTGGGGTGCGATGGATTCGCAGCCTGCAAAAGCGCATGACAGTCAACCTCAAAAACTCATAAAGCGATTGAACAAATCCATGCCATATTTGCCCTGCAAAGCCCTTTTTAATTTTCTTTGTTCAAAAGTTGATTATCCAGAAATCCCCTAACGATAGAAGCAGACCGATACTCAACATATGCCCACCCATTCAGGAATGAAAGCACTTCAACCTCTGTCCCCGCTGCGATTGATTTGATTTTGGTTTTGCTTCCGAGCGGGTAG
>USJM01000266.1 GCA_900555005.1 uncultured Lachnospiraceae bacterium
CCGTGTGTCAAACGCGTCGGTCGCCTTCTTCATATAGAAAGCCAGAAGAACAAGGGCTGCAAGGGCGGCGGCTGCGCTCAGCAGCAGGATCAGAAGTCGTCTTTTCATGATTCAAAGCTCCTTCTATGATTCAGATTCAATCGCGCTTCGGCCAGGCACATTCGGACTGCGCAGGAAGCCGGCAGGCGCACAATAAGGTCATTTTATCACAGTTCAAAAAGTTTTTTGAAAGGTATTGACAAAGGTATCCGGCAGAACTATTATAGTGCCATGGATGTTAGCACTCCACAACAACGAGTGCTAACAAGAAAAGGAAAGGAGGATTCAGATGCAGCTTGATGATAGAAAGTGGACCATTTTGAAAGCGATCATCAAGACCTATCTGGAGACAGGCGAGCCGGTTGGATCGAGAACCATCTCAAAGTTTCCGGATCTGAATCTCAGTTCCGCCACGATCCGCAATGAGATGTCCGATCTGGAAGATATGGGCCTGATCATTCAGCCTCATACATCGTCCGGACGTATTCCTTCGGATGCCGGATACCGGCTTTATGTAGACCGGCTGATGGACGAGAAGGAGGCGGAAGTCTCTCAGATGAAGAACATGATGATCCAGAGGCAGGATAAGCTGGAGATGCTTCTGAAGCAGCTTGTTCGCTATCTGGCGGTGAATACCAATTATGCCACGATGATCACCAGCCCGCAGTATCACAGAACCAGGCTGAAGTTCATTCAGCTCTCGATCATAGATGAGGGACAGATCCTGGCAACGGTGGTGACAGAAGGCAATGTGGTGAAGAACCGTGTGATCCATATCCAGCATGGTCTCACGCATGATGAAGTGCTGCAGCTCAATATTCAGCTGAACAGCAGGCTGACGGGCTGACGATCGAGCAGATTAATCTGGATACAATCCAGAAGCTGAAAGCGGAGGCCGGTATTCATTCAAACCTGATCTCGGAAGTGCTCGATGCGGTTGCGGACGCGATCTCAAAGGAGGAGGATCTGGAGGTTTACACCTCCGGCGCGACGAATATTTTCAAATATCCGGAGCTTTCCTCTGATACGGACAAGGCGAGCGGCCTGATCGAGGCGTTTGAGGAAAAAAAACCGCTTCTGTCACTGCTCAGCCAGAATGGCTGTGATGAGCAGGAGCATGGCATCCAGATCTCGATTGGCCGGGAGCTGAAGAACGAGAATATGGAGGATTGCAGCGTGGTCACAGCCAGCTACGATCTGGGAGACGGTGTCTTCGGAAAGATCGGCATTGTAGGCCCCAAGCGGATGGATTACGACAAGGTGGTCGGGATCCTGAAGAGTGTGACGGCGCAGCTGGATGAGACGTATGGCAGGAAGGAAAGCCCCGCAGATGAGAATGGGCTTTCTCCCGGGTCAAAAACCGATGACGGGGGCCCGGAGCAGGATGAATAGCAGAAGCAATGCGGAGGCGATAAGATGACAGAGAAGGAAAGACAGGAAAACAGCCCTGGAGGAGAAGACAGGGGCGTCCGGATTGAGATACATGGCGAAGAGCCGGATGTGAAAGAAAAGAAGCAGGAAGAGAGCAGAAGGCCGGATCAGAACCCGGAGAAAGAACATGCGGCGGAAGGTCCCGACGGACAGGAAGACGCTGCAAAGACCGATCAGAACCGTAACCCGGATGCGGAGGCGGACAAGCCCGCGGACGCATCTGATGCCGGGGAGGATACTCCCTCTGAAAGCAGCACAGGTGGGGGAAAAGGGTTCTTCGGTTTCAAAGGAAGGAAAGAGAAGGACCAGAGAGATCAGAAGATCGAGGAGCTGACCGATCAGGTCAGGCGCCAGATGGCGGAATTCGATAACTTCCGGAAGCGGACAGACCGCGAGAAGGCGACGATGTTCGACATGGGGAAGCGAGATGTGATCGAGCAGATTCTTCCGGTTGTGGACAGCTTCGAGAGAGGCCTTGGAGACATGAAGGAAGAGAGCGAGGATCCGTTCCGCCAGGGCATGCAGAAGATTTACAGGCAGCTGACTAAGGCACTCGAGGAACTGGGCGTCAGGCCGATTGAGGCGGTCGGAAAACCATTTGATCCGAACTTCCACAATGCGGTCATGCATTGTGAGGATGAGTCAGCCGGTGAGAACATCATTGTGCAGGAGTTCCAGAGAGGCTACATGCTGAACGATGTGGTCATCCGGCACAGCATGGTGAAGGTTGCCAACTGATCTTTGTTTTCTAATTACAAAAACCGGGACGGAAGCGTTATTCTTCCGCAATCCTGTTGACAATATCGGAACTACAGACATGTGCCGCGGATCTCCGGAGAGGAAGAGGCGGCAGAAGGACAGCAAGACCGAACAGCAGAACACCAGGAGGTTTCATTATGGGAAAGATTATAGGAATTGACCTTGGTACAACAAACAGCTGCGTGGCAGTCATGGAAGGCGGCAAGCCGACTGTCATCGCAAACAGCGAAGGAGAGCGCACAACGCCGTCCATCGTTGCATTTACAAAGAACGGCGACCGTCTGGTCGGCGAGCCGGCTAAGCGCCAGGCTGTGACGAACTCTGACAGAACCGTGTCTTCGATCAAGAGACACATGGGCTCCGATTACAGAGTTACAATTGACGATAAGAAGTATTCTCCGCAGGAGATTTCCGCGATGATTCTTCAGAAGCTGAAGGCAGATGCGGAGGGATACCTGGGCGAGAAGGTGACAGAGGCTGTCATTACCTGCCTGCATACTTCAACGATGCACAGAGACAGGCAACAAAGGATGCCGGAAAGATCGCAGGCCTTGATGTCAAGCGGATTATCAACGAGCCGACTGCAGCCGCACTGGCATATGGCCTTGACAACGAGAAAGAGCAGAAGATCATGGTGTATGACCTCGG
>USJM01000267.1 GCA_900555005.1 uncultured Lachnospiraceae bacterium
CAGGAGATAGGCAATCCGCTTGTCCGGAATCCCGGGCGTCACGATCCGCACATCGACACCCGACTTCGCCGCAAGTGTCAGCGCCGTCATCATTTCATTGTCAATAATCAGATACGGCGTGTAGATCCAGACATAATCGTGTGCCTGCGAGACAATGTTCAGGTAAACATTCTCACCGACCGTCTCATTGTCCAGCGGTGTATCACAGTACGGCTGCACATAGCCATCATCCTCAAACTGCTCCTTGTGGTACAGCCTGGAGCTGAACGGCGCCCGCCTCTCCATCAGACTGTCCCGGCCGCCGGCAAACCTGCCAGATCCTTCAGCTCCCGGTCTGATTTTGTGATGACACTCCACATCTGAAGGAACATCACGGTGAATGAAAATGCTCCTTCGCCGTGCAGCATGATGCCGTTGTCTTTCCAGTACCCGAACCGGACGATCCGGTTGATATACTCATCCGCAAAATTGATTCCGCCCGTGAAGGCCGTATGCCCGTCGATCACAAGAATCTTCCGGTGGTCGCGGTTATTCAGAAAGATTGACGCCGCCGGCACAAACCGGTTAAACACCACACACTTGATTCCAAGGGCGCGCATTTGGTTGTGGTAGCCCATCGGGAGGGTGCCGATCGAACCGATGTCATCGTAAATCAAGCGAACATCCACGCCCTCCTGTACCTTCTTCCTCAGAATCTCCAGAGTGCCGTCCCACATCTCGCCTTCTGCGATGATGAAGTACTCGATGAAAATAAAGTGCTTTGCCTTCTGCAGCTCCTCCTTCATCCGCGCGTACATCTCCTCGCCCGTCGGGAAGAAGACCGTCTCCGTGTTATGGTAAGCCGGAAAACCGCTGTCTCCGCTGAGATAGCTGCTCTGCCGGTACGCGTCTTCATCCGCCTGCCGGAGACTCATCGACACCGCTTCCTTCTGCTGCATCAGCGGCCTGCAGAGCATGACTGCGCTTTCATAACGCTTTCGGACCTGCCTGGTCACACGGGACTGTCCCATGATGTAGTACAGAACCACGCCGAACACTGGCATGGCAAGGATCAGGATGGACCACAGAAGTTTGTAGGAAGGGTTCATCCAGTTGTTCAGAATCCAGAAAACGAAAATCACAGCCAGCAGCTTGATTCCTAGATCGACATATTTGTATTCGACGCCGAGCTGGAAGACAATGTAGACGAACAGCCAGATTTGAAGGACAATCGCTGCCAATACAACCGTCAGCCTGCCAAAGATCGTTTTTAGAAGCCTTTTCACCGTCGTATCCCCCTTCTGTCCTCAGGCACCTGCAAGAATGCCTTTAGTATAGGGCAGAAACCCGGAACAGGCAACTTCATACCCCCGCGCGGCCCTTCCGCGCTGCGCGGATACGACAAAACCCCCGGCTGCATAACCGGGGGCCTGACTGTTTACCGAATTAGTTGTACTTGCGCTTGCGTGCTGCCTCAGACTTCTTCTTGCGTCTGACGGACGGCTTCTCATAATGCTCTCTCTTGCGAATCTCCTGCTGAATACCCGCCTTTGCACAGCTTCTCTTGAAACGGCGAAGCGCACTGTCCAGAGACTCATTCTCGCGAACGATTATGTTAGACATTCCTCAACCCTACCTCCCTCCAGTTGTAAATTGTGCATTCCAACTGTAGGTGAAATTCTGCACTTCATGCATTATAACACCCCAGTTTCGAAGACGTCAATCCCTTTTTCACGGCGCCTGGCTTGCCTGGCGCCTGGCTGGGACACCTGGCTGAGGTCGTCAGCCGCCGCACGCCGGAGCGGACTTCTCTGGCTTCAGGCCGGCGGCACGTCCCGCTGTTTCCCGGTGTCCCTGGCCGCTCGCCCAAAGCGGACTTTTCAGGCTCCAAGCTGGCCCTTCAGGGTCTCCGCTGCCAGCTTCAGTGCCTCGTCCACGCCGGCCGGATTCTTGCCGCCGGCCATGGCCATGGACGGTCTTCCGCCACCGCCGCCTCCGACCGTCTTCGCGATCGCGCGGATCAGGTTCCCCGCATGGGCGCCCTTCTTCACCGCTCCGTCGGTCGCGGTCGCCATCAGCTGCACCTTGCCGTCCGTCACAGAAGCCAGGACAACGACGCCCTCGCCGATCTTTGCCTTCAGCGAATCGCCCAGCTCTCTCAGGCCGTCCGCATCCACATTCTCAACGCGGGTCGCGACAAACTTCACGCCGCTGATCTCCTGCACCTGGTCGGACACATCGCCCAGCGCGTTCTTTGCCGCCTCGCTCTTCAGCGATTCGATCTCGGAATGCGCTTCCTTCAGCTCCTTCTGGAGCGCTGCAATCTTGTCCAGAACATCCGCCGGGGTTGTCTTCAGAAGCTCCGCCGCCTCAGCGACCTCCGCCTCTTTCTCTCTGTAATAGGAGATGACGTTATCACCGGTCAGCGCCTCGATTCTGCGGACGCCGGCCGCAACGCCGGACTCCGAAAGGATCTTGAACAGCCGGATGTCCGCTGTGTTCTTCACATGCGTACCGCCGCACAGCTCCTTCGAGAAGTCGCCCATCGAGACGACGCGGACCTTCTCTCCGTACTTTTCACCGAACAGCGCCATCGCGCCGGTCTTCTTGGCTTCGCTCAGGGACATGACATCCGTGCGGACCGGGAGGGCCGCCTCAATCTCCTGATTGACGAGATCCTCAACCCGCTGCAGCTGTTCCTTCGTCATCGGCTGGAAACGAGAGAAGTCAAATCTCAGCCTGTGCGGATCGACATACGATCCCTTCTGCTCGATGTGCGCGCCAAGCTCCAGCTTCAGCGCCTTCTGGAGCAGATGCGTCGCCGAATGGCTCCGCGCCGTCGCCTTTCTGGCCGCCTCATCCACCTTCAGCGTGACCTCG
>USJM01000268.1 GCA_900555005.1 uncultured Lachnospiraceae bacterium
GACGGCGGAATCCGCCTCGGTTGTATTCTGGACATCCGCCTCTGTCCCGGCCTCGGAAAGTCCCTCCGATTCGCTCTCCGTCTCCGTCGTCGGTGTGTAACTGATGTAGGAAACCTTCCTCTGTGCGGCTTCCTCGTCGCTCACCTCTGTATCGGCTGTCTTGCCGACCTCGTCCTCGACCTTCTTCTGGATCGTCTTCATCTCAAGCGCCTTGATCACGACGTCCCTTGTCGCAGACATATCCTCCAGCGTCTTTTCGCTGTTTGCGGCGATGAACTTGTCCGCCGCGTCCGCGATGCTCTTCTCTTCCGCATCGCTCAGCGTGATCTTGTAATCCGCCGCGTGATCCTGCGCCACCAGAAGCCGTTCCATGGTCTTCTTGAACTCATCCTTGAAGGTTTCCCCATAGGTCGAGCCCTGGCCGGTCAGATCCATGTCCCAGACATTCGCGCTTCCGTAATACTGGGCAAACATATTGCCGTATGAGGTGTCAAATGAAGCTTCCTGCAGTCTGAACAGGAAGGTGGCAACGTTGTTGTCGACCGCTTCCCCGTTATATGTGAACATCGCGGCTGCCTCTGCCTTCTTCCCGCAGCCGGTCAGCATCGATGCACCCAGACCGGCACAGAGCAGAAGCGCCAGTCCCTTCTTCCCCAATTTTTCCATGGCTCTGAATCCTCCAGATCTCTATCCCGCCGGCGGAAAACACATCCCATACACATGGAGGCTTCCCTTTCCCCGGGGTCCTCCACCCTCATCAGCCGGTGGTATTTAAACTTTGATAAGAACCTGTTAATTATACCGAATCCATATTCGGTCTGCAACCGTTTCGAAGGAGGAGGCGCGGCTGTCTCCCCGGTCACAGCGGCAGATCGAGCATCCCGTCCTTCACTTCCGTCAGCATCCGGCCTGCAGCCTGAAGGACATCCTCCCGCTTCCCGTTTTTCTTTGCCAGCTGGCAGGCGAAATACGGTTTTTTGCCAACCACAAAGCGGAACCGTCCACGGCTGTTTTTCAGAAAGCCGCCGACCTTGTCCGGACTGATCTTCGCCTTCTCATAGAAGACCAGATGGATCTCATCATCCTTCTGCGTCAGCTCCGTGATGCCCAGCGCGTGTGCCCGCGCCTTGAGCAGGGCAATCGCCAGAAGGCTCTGGACACTCTTCGGAGGCTCTCCGAACCGGTCCAGCAGCTCGTCCAGCATGTCCTCATATTCATCCTGCGTGCTGATCGAGGCGATCCGCTTGTAGAGGTTCAGCTTCTGCACCTCGTTCGGCACATAGGCGGGCGGAATGAAGGCATCGACGTCGAGGTCAATGGATGTATCGAATTCTGTCGATTCGGTATTCTCTCCCTTCAGCGCCATGACCGACTCGTTCAGCAGCTTGCAGTAGAGGTCGTACCCGACCTCCGCCATGTGTCCGCTCTGCGCCTTGCCGAGCATGTTGCCGGCGCCCCGGATCTCCAGATCCCGCATCGCGATGCGGAAGCCGGATCCCAGCTCTGTGTACTCCCGGATAGCCGAGAGCCGCTTTTCAGCCGTTTCCTTCAGAAGCTTGTTCCTGCGGTACATCAGGAACGCATAGGCCGTCCTGTTCGACCGCCCGACTCTTCCGCGCAGCTGATAAAGCTGCGAAAGCCCCATGCGGTCCGCGTCGCAGATGATGATCGTGTTGACATTCGCGATGTCGAGTCCGGTCTCGATGATGGTCGTCGTGACCAGCACATCCACATCCCCGTTCACGAAGTCATACATGATGTCCTCAATCTGTTCCGCGTTCATGCGCCCGTGCGCGTAGGAGACACGCGCCGAGGGCACCATATCCTGCACACGCTTCGCCATATCGGATATTGTCGATACATGATTGTAAACCAGGTAAACCTGTCCCCCGCGCGCCATTTCCCTTGAGATTGCCTCTCGGATGGTTCCTCGCTGTACTCCATGACAAATGTCTGAACCGGCAGTCTGTCCTGCGGCGCTTCCTCCAGCACGCTCATGTCGCGGATGCCGACCAGACTCATGTGCAGCGTACGCGGGATCGGCGTCGCCGTCAGCGTCAGGACATCGACATTCTTTTTCATTTCCTTGATCTTCTCTTTGTGCGTCACGCCGAAGCGCTGCTCCTCGTCGATGACCAGCAGGCCCAGGTCGTGAAATTGCAGGTCCTTCTGCAGGAGCTTGTGGGTGCCGATCAGCAGGTCCACCTTTCCCGCCTGGGTCCGGGCCAGGATGTCCCGCACCTGGGCCGGGGTCCGGAACCGGGACAGCACCTCGATGTTCACCGGGAAGGAGCGGAAGCGGTTCACCGCCGTGGCATAGTGCTGCTGGGCCAGAACGGTGGTGGGCACCAGAATGGCGGCCTGCTTGCCGTCCATGATGCACTTCATCACCGCCCGCAGGGCCACCTCCGTCTTGCCGTAGCCCACATCGCCGCACAGCAGCCGGTCCATGGGCCGGGGCTGCTCCATGTCGGCCTTGATGTCCCGGATGGCCTGCAGCTGGTCGTCGGTTTCCGTATAGGGGAAGGCGTCCTCAAACTCCTGCTGCCAGGGGCTGTCCGGGGAGAAGGCGTGGCCCGCCAGCCGCTGCCGCTGGGCATACAGCCGGATCAGCCCCTCCGCCAGGTCCTTGGCGGCGGCCTTGGCCTTCCGGGTGGTCTTGGCCCACTCGGTGCCCCCCAGCTTGTTGAGCTTGGTGCGCTCGTTGTCCTCGCCGGGGCCGATATACTTGCTGACCAGGTCCAGGGACGTGGCCGGGACGTACAGCACGTCCTGCCCGGCGTAGGCGATCTTGATATAGTCCTTCTCCACCCCGTCCACCGGCAGGCGCCGCCTGGCCACCAGCCGGCCCCGGTGA
>USJM01000269.1 GCA_900555005.1 uncultured Lachnospiraceae bacterium
AAAACGCGACGTTTGCCTCACCGGCGACAGCTCTTGCCAGCAGCGTCTTGCCGGTTCCTGGAGGGCCGACCAGAAGAGCGCCCTTCGGAAGCTTCGCGCCGATCTCCGCATACCGTTCCGGATGCTCCAGGAAGTCGACCGCCTCCTGCAGGGATTCCTTGGCTTCATCCTCACCGGCGACATCCTTGAAGGTCACGCCGGTCTCATTCTGCATGTACATCTTGGCGCGGCTCTTGCCGACACCCATCATGCCGGTGCTGCTGTTCATCCTGCGGAGCAGCACGCCCATCAGAACCCAGATCAGAACCAGCGGTGCAAATGAAAGAAGCACATTCAGAATCAGGCTGGTGGTATTGTCCGGAATCTCCTCCTTGAACTCCACACCTGCCTTCTGCAGCCGGTCGACCAGCTTGTCGTCATCCATGCGGCCTGTATAGTAGGTCACCTCGATGCCCTGGCTGGCAAGCGGCTGGTCCTTCTTCGTGACGATCTCCAGCTTGTTCGTATCGACCGTCACCGATTCAACCAGGTTGTTGTCCAGAAGGTCGAGGAACTGGTCGTAGGTGATTTCCTTCGTCGTTGTGCTCGTCATCGCCCGGTTGACCAGACTCATGATCCCGAGCGTGATGAAAGTTACAATGAGAAATGCAAGGATCGAACCGTGGTTGTTCCCCTGCCCGTTCGCCGGTCCCTGCTTTCTGTGGTCATCGTTCATATGTTACCTCCGGCTGAGCGCCCTGATGCTGATGCGGCTGTGCGGATACCGGCTGCTGCAGCCCTCCCGGGTTCTCAGTTCTGTGATTTGTGCTGGCCTTTTTTCTTCTGCTCAAGATACAGCTCAATCATCCTGACGCAGCCGTCAATGCTGATGTCGCTTGTGTCGAGCGACAGATTGTAGCTTGATGCCGCTCCCCACTTCTTTTCCGTCTGAAAGTTATAGAAGGATGCCCTCTTCTTATCCGCCTTGAGGATCATGTCCTTCGCCTTGTTCTATCAATATGCTCGAACTCCATCACTCTGTCAAGCCTGAACCGCATGCTGGAGTGAATGAAGACAGAGGTCAGCCGCGGGTTATCCCGAAGGATATAGTCCGCCGCGCGGCCGACAATCACGCAGCCCCCTTTTTCTCCCAGCCGGCGGATCGTTTCGTACTGCGCCTGATAAACCTGCTGGCTGAGGGTGTTCCCCACATAGTTCATGGACGGATAGACATCCATCACGATGGAGTAAAGCAGACTGTTCGTCGGTTTTTCATCATAGTCCTGCAAAACCTGCTCGCAGATATTGCTCTGCTCCGCGACCGTCTTCAGCAGTTCCTTGTCGTAAAGCTTCAGCCCGAGCTCCGCCGCGATGCGCCTTCCGACCTCGTGTCCGCCTGAACCAAACTGTCTTCCGATGGTGATAATACTGTTTTCTGCCATAACTGCTCACACCTTTCTGTAGAGGGATGCGTTGTGACTGGTCTGTATACGTATAGCACTCAGGAAAGCGGTTTATAAGCATCAATCCCACATTTCCCGAAATGCGGCAGGTTCCGGTATACATAAAGGGCCTCATCCAGAAGCGGGAGCAGGAGCGCTGCCCCGCTGCCTTCTCCGAGGTGCATCCCGAGACGGAGGGGCGGGGAGAGCCGCAGTGCCTCCATCAGGATCCGGTCTCCCGGCTCCGTGCCCAGATGCCCCGGGATCAGATAATCTCTCACAGGGTCTGCCAGCCTTACGGCGATATAGGCCGACAGCGCGGCGATGAGCCCGTCGATGACCGCCGGAATCCCTTCTGCCGCACTGCCGAGAAACAGCCCGGCCATTCCGGCGATGTCCAGACCGCCTACCTTCGAAAGAACGTCGAGAACGTCCCCCCGGTCCGGGCGGTTGACGCGCAGCGCGTCCCGGATCACCTCTGCCTTGTGCCGGACGCCTTCCTTCGTCAGGCCTGCCCCCGGTCCTGCGATCTCCTCCGGTTCCCTGCCAAAGAAAGCGCAGACACAGGCCGCGCTCGTTGTCGTGTTGCCGATTCCCATTTCCCCGGGAATCAGGATCTGACATCCCTGCGTCTTCAGCTCGTGCGCAATCTGGATCCCTTCCCCGATTGCCTGCAGGGCTTCCTGCCTGCTCATGGCCGGCTCTGTCCGGATGTCGCCGCTCCCTCTCCGGACAGCCCGGTTCAGGACACCGGGGCTGTTGGCCGGCTCATTCAGCCCGATATCGACTGCAGCCATTCCGCCCGCCGGAACCGCGCCATCTGGCAGACGGTACTGTTCCCCTTTGCCATGTTTCGCAGGACCTGCGCCGTCACCTCACTGCCGCACTGGCTGACGCCCTCCGCGACAACACCATTGTCAGCGCCCATGATCACGACCGCCGCTCTGCTGATGTCCGGCTGCTCCGTCTGCTGGATCGCGCCGATCTGCGATACCAGGTCCTCCAGCATTCCAAGTCCGTGAATCGGCTTGCAGAGGCTGTCCCAGCGCGCCTGACAGCGTCTGCGGAACACGTCCTGCGGAGGACGAATCTGTCTGATTGTCTCTTCCATCAGCGTAAGGCTGTCCATACACCGCTCTCCCTGTCCGGCTGAAACTGTTCTGTCCTCAGATGCAGCAGAAGACACCCGGCCCGCAGACGCTGCACAATGCGCTTGTCAGGCAGGCATTGGAACATACGTCTCCTGCCGAATCCATCGGCGTCCCGTAGAAATCTCCCATGCCTTGTACCAGGCTGAGCCGCTGTCAAGCTGCTGCTTCAGCTGCTGATACTGTACATTGGACGGCTCCATCGAGACCGCCCGGTCCGCCATCTGTCTGGCCGTCACATTGTTTCCGGCCCCTGAATTCGCCAGCGCG
>USJM01000270.1 GCA_900555005.1 uncultured Lachnospiraceae bacterium
TTTTCCCCCCTGACCTCTGTCCCGGATCTTCTGTCTGTCAGTCTGCCGCCGCAGGCGTGAAAGTTCTCGATGCCATCGGGTCATGAGGGTCTGCCGCTGCCTCGATGGCTTCCTTCATCAGCGTCGCCTGCGCGCCGATGAGCACCTTCCCCCTTCTGTCAACCTTCTCGTAGGTATTGTCCGGCCTCAGCACATGTGCCTTCATCGTATCCGCCAGCTGCACATCCAGGATGTGTTTGGCCGCTCTTGCACTGTCTGCGTCCTCGAGCGGGAACATGATCTCGACTCTCCGGTTCAGGTTTCTCGGCATCCAGTCTGCTGAAGCCATATAGATCTCCTGGTGTTCCCCGTTCGCAAACCAGAAAATGCGGGCATGCTCCAGAAAGCGTCCGACAATCGAACGGACCGTGATATTCTCCGATATTCCTGGAATGCCGACCTTCAGGCAGCAGATCCCGCGCACGATCAGCTCGATCTTCACGCCGGCAGCACTCGCCTCATACAGCTTCGCGATGATTCCCGGGTCGCAGAGCGCATTCATCTTCGCGATGATGTGTGCGTTCTCATGTGCCTTTGCGTGGAGAATCTCCCGGTCAATCAGTGCATTCAGCTTTGACCTGAGCCAGATCGGCGCCGGGAAAGCCGGTTCCAGTGCTTCGGCTCACTGTATCCGGACAACATGTTGAAAACGGCCGTCGCATCCTCCCCGTAGGCCGGACTGGCTGTCATGATCCCGCAGTCTGTGTAGAGCTTGGCGGTTGAGTCATTATAGTTTCCGGGCGCCAGATGGACATACCGGCGGATTCCATCCTCCTCCTTCCGGACAACCAGAGCGATCTTGCTGTGGGTCTTCAGGCCGACCAGTCCGTATATAACATGGCAGCCCGCCTTCTCGAGCATTTCCGCCCACTGAATGTTGTTCTCCTCGTCAAAACGCGCCTTCAGCTCAACCAGCGCTGTCACCTGCTTGCCATTCTCGGCAGCTCTTGCCAGCGCCGCTACAATCGGCGAATGGCCGCTCACGCGGTAGAGTGTCATCTTGATCGCCAGGACGTCCGGATCGTCGGCCGCACTGCTGATGAAATTCACGACCGGATCAAAGGTTTCGTACGGATGCGACAGAAAGATATCCTTCTCCCGGATTGCATCGAACAGGTTCGTCCCCTCCGGCAGGTTCATGAGCGCCGGGACCGGCTGCGGGACGTACGGCTTTTCCTTCAGGTTTTCAAAGCCCTTCATCCCGTACAGCTTCATCAGAAAGGTCAGATCCAGCGGTCCGCTGATCTTGTAGATGGCATCCGCTCCAACCCCGAATTCCCTCTTCAGAATCTTGAACAGCTTTTTGTCCATCCCGTCCTCATACTCGAATCGGATGACTTCGCCCCACTGACGCTTCCGGAGCTTTTTCTGGATCTCATCGAGCAGATCGTCCGCATCGTCCTCGTCCAGTGTCATATCTGCATTTCTCGTGATCCGGTACGCGTTCGCACAGACAACATGATAGCCGGAAAACAGCTTTCCCATGTTCCGCTCGATGATCTCCTCGGCAGGATCCCGGTTCTTGTGCCTTCCATCGTGCAGGGGATCTCGATCACCCTCGGGAGCACGGACGGAACCTGAACGGTTGCGAACATTGTCCCGTCCTTGAGATCAATCTCCTTCCCATCCTTGCTGTCCTTTCCGTTGTCCTTGGCTGCCTTCCGGGCGACCCGCTCCCCGGTTCTGGTCAGGTTCTCCTGTACCATCGCCTCGATGGAGCCCTCCGGCGCTGCCTCGGGCTTTCGGGAAATCAGGGCACCGATGTTCAGTGTCTTGTTGCGCACGAGCGGGAACGGCCTCGAGGAGTCCATCGCCATCGGTGTCAGGACCGGGAAGATCACCTCGTCAAAATAACGGTCGCAGTAGTCCGCCTGCTGCTTTGTCAGGCTCTCGTGGTCGAAAAGGACTTCCATGTTGTTTGACCGAAGTGACGGAACCAGGCTGCGCATCAGCGTTGAGTACTGCCTTTCCATGAACTCATGGCACTTTTTCTGTACCGCTGAGAGCTGCTGATCCGCCGTCATCCCGGCAATGTCATGTCCCGAATAGCCGCCCTCCGACATGTCCTTGAGCGAGGCACCCGGACCATGAAAAATTCATCCAGATTGGAAGCTGTAATGGAGAGAAACTTCAGCCGCTCAAACAGCGGGTTTTCCTTGTCCCTTGCCTCATCGAGAATTCTGTAGTTGAAGTCCAGCCAGGAAAGCTCCCTGTTCGTATAATAGGCCGGGTTCGTAAAATCAACCGCTTTCGCCGTTCCAGCCGCAGCCTGTGCCTCATTTCTGACCATTTCACACCCTCCTCTTCTGGCGGAGCACCGTCCGTAAGTTGAACACTTCCTCAAACAGGGAATCCTCCATCGCCAGTGTCCCCTGCTCCAGTGTCAGATCCTCATCCGTCAGCGCCGTGATGACCAGGCTGCCGTTCCGGATCGAGACCTTGATGTCCTGAATGCGCTGCCTGTGGCTGCGGTCGAGAGAATTTGCGGTTCTCAAAATCGCCGTCAGCTTTGCGATGACCAGATACTCCTCTACGCTGACAGAGGAATCCTGCACCAGCTCGTCGTAGTACTCAAACGGAGCTGTGTTGAACTTCACGACATTGGCGACAATCTGACGCTCTGCATGGGACAGTCCGATAATCTCCGTCGCCATGATGATGTTGTAGGCGCAGTCTGACACGTCCGTCAGCGAAATGTACTTGCCGCAGTTGTGCAGAATCGCGGAGATCTGCAGAAGCAGCCGTTCTCTTGCTCCCATTCCATGGATTTTTTTCATGCTGTCAAAAATAGTCAGTGCAA
>USJM01000271.1 GCA_900555005.1 uncultured Lachnospiraceae bacterium
CCGCTGTTTGATGAGATCGAGAAAGCGCATCCGGACATATTCAATGTGCTGCTGCAGGTGCTGGATGAAGGGAATTTCACAGACGCGCAGGGCAGGAAGGTCGATTTCCGCAATACGGTGATCATCATGACATCGAACGCCGGAGCGCAGCAGATTATTTCCCCGAAGAAACTTGGATTTGGCAATGGAAACGATGAGAAGGCGGACTATGAGGCGATGAAGAGCTCCGTCATGGGAGAAGTAAACCGCATCTTCCGACCGGAGTTTCTGAACCGGATCGATGACATCATCGTTTTCCATCCGCTCCGGAAGCCGGAGATCCGCCAGATCGCGGATCTGATCATTGACAGACTGATCGAACGGGCAAAGAGTCAGACAGGAATCATTTTGAAGGTGAAGCCGGCTGTCCGGGACTATATCGCTCAGAAGGGCTTTGATCCGAAGTTCGGCGCACGTCCGCTGAAGCGGGCTGTTCAGAGTGAGATTGAGGATACACTTTCTGAGGAGATCCTGCAGGGCGGCGTGAAAAAGGGAAAGACCATCTTCTGCGATTACCAGGATGGGAAAATCACCTTCCGGCAGGCACCGGACAGGGAAAAGAGTAGGAAGACAGGAAAGCCGGCGCAGCCCGAAAAAGTCAGTCAGGCAGACCAGGAAACAGAGTAAAGACAGAAAAGACAAAAAAGAACAGAAAGAACAGAAAAGACAGAAAAGGCACGAGGAAAGGAGCCATTATGGCAGTCGTAAAGGAACTGATCAGACCAGAGGAAGACGGAAGCATCAGCTTCGGAGATTATGAGCTTTCTCAGAAGACCAAGAAGAGTGACGTGGAGGTTCACGGGGACAGCTACAAGGTCAAAACCTTCAGCGAGGTCACAAGACTTGAGTGTAATGACATGCTTGTATATGAATCCGAACCGGGAACCGCGGTCTCTCATTTCCAGGAAGATGAGACGGGCGTGACATTCAGGGTGGAAGGGCCTGAGGATGCGCAGATTATTCTGGGACTGGCCGACAATGCTTCCTATCGCGTCTGCATCGACGGAGAAGATCAGGGCATTATGGAAACCGGCATGGGCGGAAAGCTGGTTCTGTCCGTGGAGCTTCAGGCAGCGGAGAGCGTGCTGGTTGAGGTAAAGAAGGACTGAGAAAGTGTCCGGCGGCGGAGCCTGCCGCCGGACAGTGACAGGCAGTGGGGAGACTGTTTCGGAGAACAATATGGCAAAAGGAAAAGAAACGGCATTCTTCTGTCAGAACTGCGGCTATGAATCGGCAAAGTGGATGGGACAGTGCCCGGCATGCCACGAGTGGAATACCTTCGTGGAGGAGCCGGTTGCACAGGTCGCATCCACTTCGTCTTCAGGAATAAAAAAGCCGACGGCGGGCGTCGTGAAGTGGGAGACGCTGGGGGACAGAACAGGGAAGACAGGTGCATATTCACTTCGTTCCGGAAAGCCGGCGGCCATTCCGCAGGGCGGGACAGGTGACGCGGAAGGCGCATCCGATGCTGCATCTGGTTTCGGCAGGCAGAAGGAGCCGCTTTCGGCCTCGGCGCGCCGCACTTCCCGGTCGAAGGCGCTTCCGCTGAGCCGCATCACGGCTTCCGATGCGGAACGGGTCTCATCCGGCATCGGAGAGATGGACCGGGTACTCGGAGGCGGCATCGTGCCGGGCTCGCTGGTGCTGGTCGGGGGTGATCCGGGAATCGGTAAGTCCACGCTCCTTCTTCAGATGTGCAGAAATCTGACAGATGAGAAGCAGATGGGCGGAGTGCCGGCGCGGGTACTCTATGTTTCCGGGGAGGAATCCCAGCAGCAGATCAAGCTGCGCGCAAACAGGATGGGAGACTTTTCCGACAGCCTGCTGGTGATGTGCGAGACAAATCTGAGCGATATTCAGGAGGCGATCGCCGTTCTTGAGCCGCAGGTTGTCATCATCGACTCGATCCAGACGATGTACAGCGAGACCGTTTCCTCGGCTCCGGGTTCGGTTTCCCAGGTCCGGGAAGCGACGGGCGTCCTGATGCAGCTCGCCAAGGGACTAGGCGTCACCATCTTCATCATTGGCCATGTGACGAAGGAAGGAGCGGTCGCCGGACCGAGGGTGCTCGAGCATATGGTCGATACGGTCCTGTATTTTGAAGGAGACCGGCATGCCAGCTACCGCATCCTTCACGCCGTCAAGAACCGTTTCGGCTCCACCGACGAGATCGGCGTGTTCGAGATGAAAGGAAATGGGCTTCGCGAGGTCCTCAATCCATCGGAATTCATGCTGGAGGGGCGGCCGGAGGGCGCCTCCGGCTCTGTTGTCGCCTGCTCGATCGAGGGAACACGACCGATTCTGATCGAGGTGCAGGCACTGACGGCGCCTTCCAACCTTGCGTATCCCAGGCGGACAGTCGACGGCGCGGACCTGAACCGGGTGAACCTGCTGCTGGCGGTGCTGGAGAGGCGGCTGGGGCTTTCGCTGTCCCAGGCGGACGTCTATGTAAACATCGCCGGAGGAGTCCGGATGAAGGAACCAGCGATTGATCTGGGCATCATCATCGCGGTGATCTCCTCCTATAAGGATATCGTCATCGATCCGCGGACACTTGTGTTCGGAGAGGTCGGCCTGTCCGGCCGCCTGCCCCTCGACGTTCTTGATGTCGTACTTGGACATGAGTCCTCCTTGTTAGCCTAAGTGTGTGCCTACTCGCGTGGGCCCCTAGGCCATGCGGACCTCCAGATTGTGATTCCGGCAATGCGCATGTACATAGGTAGCGACAGATGCGATCCGCCAAAACTTATAGCATATTCCGGCATCTTGGAGTTGAGAGAAAGATTAGCGGGTACTT
>USJM01000272.1 GCA_900555005.1 uncultured Lachnospiraceae bacterium
GACTGGCGGCCGGAAGCTGCAGGCCTTGGAGACTATTTATCCGACGATGTGACGGGACAGCCGGGAAGCTCGATGGGCGCCTACTGGGAAGAGACCAGAGAGGCAGCCGGCGCAGAAGCCATTCATATGATATGAAAGGGAGATGTGTGATGGGAATTCTGACAGTCTACAGCGGCGCGGCGCCCGCGCACCAGCCGCTCTTGAATCCGGTTCTGTATCACCGGCCCGTCAGCGTTCTGACAGGCGCAATCTGCATCATTGTCTTTCTGATCATCCGGTTCGGGAAGAGAGGCGGAGGAGACAGAAGCGGACTGTTGTCGAGGGCTGTCTCCTGCGGGTGCTATGACAGAGACCGGATCAGAAGAGGCCAATTCTGGCGGCTGCTGACTGTGGGGTTTACACACATTGAGGGCTGGCATATCGCTGTGAATCTGTATTCGCTCTACGCGCTCTCGGCGCTGGAGGAGGCGTACGGTCATCTCTGGTTTGCTGTCATCCTGGGCGGCTCCGTCATCGGCGGAAGCCTGCTGGAACTTGCAATTTCAAAGACCCGGTATTCTGTCGGGCTTTCCGGCGGCTTGTATGGCCTGATGTTTTCATACGCCCTTCTGATCTGGACATATGGCGGAAATGTCCGAAGCATTCTGATAACGATCCTGATCAACCTTGCAATCAACTTTGCGCCGGGAATTGCCTGGCAGGCCCACATCGGCGGCGCCCTGAGCGGCCTTGTCCTGACACAGGTGATGATTTATGCGGCGCGCTGAACATGTCTGCCGGAGCATTTCACCGGGAGAAATCGATGCAAACAGGTCCTTATGCAGTGGAAGGGACACATGTCCGAAGATGCTGTGTACGGAAAAAAACACACACAGGAGACATGGGGTGTTGCATTTCAGTACGTCCCATATTATAATCACGTTGTTTGAAATCGCAGTATTTTACTGGGATATGATCAAGCCCCAAAGAACATAAAGGAAGGAATAAGCCATGGAACCATTACTGAACATTCAGAATCTCAGTGTCAGCGTTGATGACAACGAGATTCTTCACGATCTGAACCTGAAAGTCGGCCGCGGCGAGACCCATGTCTTGATGGGCCCCAATGGCGCGGGCAAGTCCACTCTCGGCAATGCGCTGATGGGCAATCCTCAGTACAAGATCACTTCCGGGACAGCCATTTTCAATGGAAAGAATATTCTGGAGGAGTCCGTCTGTGACCGGGCGAAGGAAGGACTGTTCATGTCATTCCAGAATCCCATCGAGGTTCCGGGCGTGTCGCTTTCCAATTTCATCCGCACAGCGCTGGAGCAGCGCACGGGCAAGCGGATCCGCCTGTGGGATTTCAAAAAAGAGATCGAGCAGAAGCTGAAGGTTCTGGATATGGACCCGTCCTATGCGGACCGTGACCTGAATGTCGGCTTCTCCGGCGGGGAGAAGAAGAAGGCGGAGATTCTTCAGATGCTGATGCTCAAGCCGTCACTGGCAATTCTGGACGAGACCGACTCCGGTCTGGATGTCGACGCTGTGCGTACCGTATCGAACGGTGTCAAGGAGTACCAGAAGGACAAGGATGGCGCACTCCTTATCATTACCCATTCAACAAGAATCCTGGAGGCCCTCCATGTCGATGCAACGCATGTTCTGGTGAATGGACACATCGTTGAGAATGGCGGGGCAGAGCTGGTCGATGAGATCAACGAGCGTGGATTTGAGCGGTTCGAGGAAAAGTAAGATGGCAGAGAAAACTTATGTTGCCGACATTGACCGGAGCATGTACGACTTCCGGTATGACGAGAAGGACGCATACCGTATCGAAGAAGGTCTGTCCCCGGAGATTGTCGAGCAGATATCCAAAGAGAAAAATGATCCTCAGTGGATGCATGATTTCCGCATGAAGTCTCTGGAAATCTACAATCATACCCAGATGCCGGACTGGGGTCCTTCCATTGAAGGACTGAATATGAAGAACATCGCGACCTATGTCCGCCCGAACACAAAGATGGCGAACGACTGGGACAGCGTGCCGGAGGAGATCAAGGATACCTTCGAGCGTCTTGGCATTCCGCAGGCGGAGCGGAAGTCTCTTGCGGGCGTTGGCGCTCAGTATGACTCTGAGCTGGTTTACCACAATGTTCAGGACTTCGCTGAAAAACTGGGCGTTGTCTACTCGGACATCGAGAGCGCGCTTCACGGTCCGTATGCGGACATGATCCGGGATCACTTTATGAAGCTGGTTCCGCCGACAGATCACAAGTTCGCGGCTCTGCACGGCGCAGTCTGGTCAGGCGGTTCTTTTGTGTATGTCCCGGAGGGCGTGCATCTGGAGATTCCGCTCCAGTCTTATTTCCGGCTTAACGCAAAGGGCGCCGGACAGTTTGAGCATACATTGATCATTGTTGAGGACAATGCGTACCTTCATTTCATCGAGGGCTGTTCAGCGCCGAAGTACAACGTGGCGAATCTGCATGCGGGCTGCGTAGAGTGTTCGTCGGAAAAAATTCGACGCTCCGGTATTCGACCATCGAGAACTGGTCGAAGAACATGTACAACCTGAATACCAAGCGTGCGCTGGTGGAAGAGGGCGGCACGATCGAGTGGATCTCCGGCTCCTTCGGCTCCCATGTCTCCTATCTCTATCCGATGAGCGTGCTGGCGGCAGAGGCGCAAGCTCCGAGTTCACAGGCGTGACCTTTGCCGGAAAGGGACAGAATCTTGACACCGGATGCAAGGTGGTCCACAATGCACCGGACACAACCTCTGTCGTGAATACCCGCTCCATCAGCAAAAGCGGCGGCATCGAAATATCCCTACCCGTACCGGCCATGAAAAA
>USJM01000273.1 GCA_900555005.1 uncultured Lachnospiraceae bacterium
CGCGATGATGTATGTGGTCGTGGAGGAACTGATCCCGGAGATGTCTCAGGGGAAGCACTCCAATATGGGGACAATCGCATTTTCCATCGGATTTCTGCTGATGATGGCCCTCGATGTGGCGCTTGGATGAATGGAACCCGCTCCGGTCTTTCTCTCAGATCATGCTCAAAAACTTCTCAAAGACCGGCCTTCCGTCTTCCGTATCAACGCGGCGGAAGGCCCCGGTCATTCGTTCCGGATGCCACTGAACACCAATGACCGGCAGCGATTCGTGACAGATTCCCTCGATCAGGTGATCGTCGCTGTACATAACAGCGTGAAGGCCGGAGCCAAGTCTGTCTACAGCCTGGTGGTGGGAGCTGTTGACAAAGAAGCGCTCTTTCCCATACAGAGCGGCTGCGTATGTTCCGGGGAGAGCGGTGACCGGGTGAATCTTGTCCGTCTGACTTCCCTTGTCTCTCGCATGGCGGTCTGTATTCGGAATGTTCTGAATCAGGCTTCCGCCGAAATAAACGTTCAGAAGCTGCATGCCCCGGCAGATGCCGAGAATCGGGATCTTGTGACTGACCGCGTAGCAGACCGCCTGCATCTGGAAGTAGTCGAGCTCATCGTTGATATTCAGGCTGGCCGTGTTTTCTTCATGGTAGAGGGCAGGGTTGATGTCCCAGCCTCCCGGAATCAGGAACCCGTCTGCGTCGGTAAATTGCTCGTCAGAGGCGTGCAGATTGCACAGCACAGCGCCGCCGCCGGCTTCCTTGATGGCATCCTCACAGTTTTTATGCGTCGGAAGGTCTCTGGCGTCGGACAGAATATATATTTTTTTCATGATCAAAGTTCACTCTCTTTTTGTTCGTTTCTGAAGGAGGCAAGGAATTCCCTTGCTCTTTCTGTCTTTGGATGCGCGAAGAATTCATCCGGCGATCCTTCTTCCAGAATTGCTCCATCATTCATAAAGATGATGCGGTCGGCAACATTCCTGGCAAAGTTCATCTCGTGCGTGACAATGACCATCGTCATGCCGGATTTCGCGAGGGAAGTCATGACATCCAGAACCTCCTGAATCATCTCCGGGTCCAGCGCGCTGGTCGGCTCATCGAAGAGGATGGCCTTCGGATGCATGGCAAGTGCCCGGGCAATCGCGGCCCGCTGCTGCTGTCCGCCGGAGAGCTGGGCAGGGACCTTCCTGGCCTGGTCTTCGATCCCGACCTGGCGGAGCAGCTTCAGTGCCTCTTCCTCCGCAGCCTTGCGTTTTATGTGCAGGACGTCCATCGGGGCCATCGTCACGTTATCCAGAATCGTCCGGTGAAGAAAGAGGTTGAAGGACTGGAAGACCATCCCGATCCGGGAACGAACCTGTGCGAGTTCTTTGCCCTCGGCCGGCATCGGCTGACCTTCAATCAGAATCTCACCGGAGCTGATGGTTTCCAGGCGGTTCATGGTACGGCACAGGGTGGACTTGCCGGAGCCGGAAGGACCGATGATCACCACAACCTCTCCCTGCCGGACAGACAGGCTGACATCCTTGAGTACGTGATGTGTCCCGAAATATTTGTTGACCTTTCGGAGTTCGATGACGGGGGTATCCGTCCCGTTTTTGCGTTCACTGTTCATAGCTGAGTCCTTTCGGGCAGCACGGCACTTAATCCGCCTCCGGATGTGCCGTGCGCAGACAAATCGGGGATGCAGGAACCAGTCCGTCAGCGGACTGCTCTTGCAAGCTGATTGATCAGGAAATTAATCAGGATATAGATGACGGACACGACCAGATAAACGGGAAGCATCGCGTCATAGTTGGAAATCAGTACCTTCGCGTTCTGCATCAGATCCGGGAAGTTGATGACGTAGGCAAATGTTGTGTCCTTCACGACGATGACGATTTCTGAGATCAGAGAAGGAATCACATATCGGAAGGCCTGCGGAAAGATGACCTTGTAGAACACATGGCGGTCCCGCATCCCAAGCGACAGCGCGGCTTCTGTCTGCCCTTCGGCACGGCGTTGACGCCGGAGCGGAACACCTCGGCGACGACACCGACGGCCGAGATGGCTACCGGCAGCGCGATCCTCAGAAGAGAAGGCAGCTTCAGGCCTGTCTGCGGCACAACCAGGAAGAAAAAGTAGATGAACAGAAGCGTCGGAACGCCGCGCGTAAACTCAATCAGTGCAGCTGAAATCTTCCGGAGAATGCCGGAGCGGCTGACACGGCCCCTCATCAGGAGAAAGCCGATGACAAATGCCACGGCGCCGGCCGTGAGCGCTGCCTCAAGCGTACCCAGAAGACCCTGACCGATAAACCGCCAGGTTGTATATTTCAGGAAGAAGGACCAGTACTGCGGTGCAAGCTGCCCGTTCTCCTGAAAGCGGACGGCCATCCGGTAAAGAAGGAAGGCAATCGGGAACAGCGATACAATGGTCCAGAAGACGATCCGCCGCCTGGTCTTCGGACCTGGCTCATCATACAGAAAGTCACGGATGTTGTTCTTCTCATTCTTCATCGCACAATCCTCACTTTTCTGTCAATCAGGCTTCCGATCTGGCCGATCAGGACTGCAGTCGCACAGTACAGCGCCGCGGAAATCACGAATGCCATGATGCCGCCGACAGAGTGTGTGTTGATATGGGAGACAAGCCCGGTCAGCTCCATCGGGTTCATCGGGACCTGGGAAGCAAGGGAAGTCGTCAGCATGGTTGCAACCAGAAGATTTGTCAGAGGCAGAACGCTGTTGCGCAGCGCCTGCGGGATCACGACCTTGCGCAGCACGTGTGTGAAGCGCATTCCCAGCGCCCGGAACGATTAAATTTGACCTGCAAGATTCATATC
>USJM01000274.1 GCA_900555005.1 uncultured Lachnospiraceae bacterium
CGGCCTGTCTTCATGCCCCGGGCGCCGAGGGCCTTGGCCGCTACGCCCGTCGTAGATCCGCCGCCGATGTTGTTGGCCGAAAGCGAAAATGCAACCATGAACAGGCCCATCCGCCTGCCCGCAACCATATAGTCCTCGCTGTCCTTGATCTTCAGCTTGCCGACCACCAGGCCGATGACCAGCATGCCGATCAGATAAGCCGCGACGATGATCAGAGATATCACATTCACACTCATACCTGTTACCTCCAGTTTTCCTCCGGTTCCCCTTCAGACTGTTCCCCCCGGAAACAGTTCTCTCGATATCGTCTGTCCCCGGAATCTGAAAAAGGCAGGGTGGCGTCCCGGCCACCCTGCCTCTGCGACAACCTGATTCTATCAAAAGATCAGGTGTACTTCAAGCATATACATGCAATATCTTTGATAACAACACACAGTTTCTGAATAATTTACGGATCTTCCTGTCCGTGCCCCGACGAGGCAGGCAGAAGCCGAATTCGGGCTGAAGAGACTTCAGTTCAGCTCCGTCCCGGCCTTCTCCCCCTTCAGATAGGCTTCCGCGTTGCCCAGCGTCGTCTCCGCGATGGCCGCCAGCGCCTCTTCAGTAAAGAAGCCCTGATGCGACGTTATGATCACGTTCGGGAAGGACAGCAGCCTGGACGTGACAGAATGCATCATGATGTCGTCCTCATGATTCTCGAAGACGTTGTCCTTCTCCTCCTCATAGACATCCAGCCCGACACCCGAGAATTTTCTTTCACGGATTCCCTGGATGAGGTCATTGGTGTCGATCAGTCCGCCTCTCGACGTATTGACCAGGATCACACCATCCTTCATCTGATTGATCGTGAAGATATTGATCATATGGTAGGTTTCCTTCATGAGCGGGCAGTGCAGAGAGATCAGATCGCTCTCACGGAGCAGCTGCTCCAGGCTGACATACTCGACGAAATCCAGACTCTTGTTCGGATACTTGTCGTAGCCCAGCACCCTCATGCCATAGCCCCGACAGATCCGTGCCATCGCCGCCCCGATCTTGCCGGTTCCAATGATGCCGGCCGTCTTTCCATAGAAGTTCTTGCCGGTCAGTCCCTGCAGGGAGAAATTGTTCTCCCTCACCCGGATATAGGCCTTGTGGATGTGACGGTTTACCGCGCTCGCCAGCGTCATCGCCAGCTCCGCGACAGCCTCCGGAGAATATCCCGGCACACGCATCACCTTGATTCCATTCGCCGTTGCCGCCTCAAGATCCACATTGTTATAACCGGCGCAGCGCATCAGAAGCAGCTTTACCCCTCTGGAGGCCAGAACGCGCAGGGTGTCCGCCCCGGCATTCGCGTTCACAAACGCACACACAGCTTCGCTGTCTGTCACGTACGCCGCCGTCTTCGGATTCAGCTCTGCCTCCCAGTACTCCAGCTCCAGATCCGGATAATTGGCCTTGATGGCATCAAAGGATTCTGTATCATAAGACTTCGCGTCAAAAAATGTAATTCTCATAAGCAGGCCCTCCTCTCGACCTGTCTACAGTATGAACCATCTGAAGATAAAAAACTGTTGCTCCGGCAACAATTCGCATTGTTTTACTGCGAATTCAATTCTACATGCCCTCCTGACTGATGTCAATTCCAATCACCGCCAGCGACTGCCAGACCAGAATCTGCAAAACTGATTTTCACTCGCTGATGAGCAGTCGCCAGGAGCCATGATCTGCAGGCAAGTCTGCATCATGGCCTCTGGCTCGCCGCCTTCACAAAAAATGGGCACCCCACTGCGGAATGCCCATTTTTCAAGATACGATTCTTCTCAGTTTCATACAGCCATCGTCCTCAGCCTTTGAGAACACCTCTGTATGGTACAAGCTGCTGATCAGTTGATTTGAATTACGTGCTTTTTATCTTCAATCTGCTGCTGATCCTTCTTCGGAACCGTCAGCCGAAGTACGCCATCCTTGAAGCTTGCATGTACATCATCTTCCGTCAGATCCTTGCCGACGTAGAAGCTGCGGCATACATTACCAGAATAACGCTCACGACGGATGAAGCGTCCGTTCTCATCCTTCTGATCGTTGTTCTCATCCTTCTTTGCTGCAATCGTCAGATAACCATCCTTCAACTCAACAGAAACATGATCCTTGTCGAATCCAGGCAGCTCCACTGCAACTTCATATTCCTTCTCGCCTTCCTTGACATCGGTCCTCATGAAGTTTGCGTTCACTCCGCCCATCTTCTCGTCAAACTTTCTTGCCTCTCTGCTCACCGGCCAGAATCC
The DNA here is from genome assembly GCA_900555005.1 of uncultured Lachnospiraceae bacterium. Next base: position 2,271 of record USJM01000274.1, read on the forward strand.
ATCATCAAACCAGTCATCAAACAGATTATCATTAAAAATACTCGGTACTAACATAAGGCACCCCTCTTTCCATTATGGCAGCCGCCCATTGATGAATGACAGCGCCCAGCTCACTGTTCCACGGAATCGGATGATCTGTTGTTCTTCCTTCATCCTCTCCCTTCGTTCTGACCATGTTATAGCACTTGTTGTTAGCACTGTCAATAGTTGAGTGCTAATTTTCTTACAATTTTCTCTGTCCCGCATGACCCAACAAACGATTCATCAAAACGATTCATCAAACCATTGTCTGTCTGGTCGATTTGCCCCTTGCCACATGGAGTCTGAACCGCTATAATAAGAAAATGCTTACAGGCTTCTAAAGCCTGATGCACCATAACAAGCACGTCTGCGTAGCTCAGCTGGATAGAGCGACCGCCTCCTAAGAAGAAGGCTTCCGATTTACATACCGGACCTTGACCGGGACGCCAAAAACCGCGTAAAATCAAGGAAAATCACATATGTCTCTGTAGCTCAGCAGGATAGAGCGTCCGCCTCCTAAGGTTGCGCT
>USJM01000275.1 GCA_900555005.1 uncultured Lachnospiraceae bacterium
CGGAGCCGGTCTTCCGTTTCCCGAATTTTTGCCTTCATCCGAAGATCGAGATTCAGAGCGCGCACAGCCTCCCGTGCACTGTCAACTCGGGCCCGGCAGGCATTCGCCATCCTCTCCTGCAGGTGATCGAGCTGCATCACCCGCTCTCTGAGCCGGCCTGCCGGTCCCTTCGCCTGCAGACGGAACCGGTATCCCTCCGCCTCTCTCCGGACATACGCGCACTTCTGCGTCATCTGATTTCTGAGCCGGATCCTGTCCTGCTCAATGGCAGCCCGAATGGCAGCCATGTCATCTACAGCGAGTTCTGCCGCCGCCGAGGGGGTCGGGGCCCTCAGATCCGCGACATAGTCCGCAATGGTGAAATCCGTCTCATGCCCGACCGCGGAAATGATCGGCGTTGAGGCATTGAAGATCGCCTCTGCGACGACCCGCTCATTGAATGCCCACAGATCCTCGATGCTGCCGCCGCCGCGGCCAACGATGATGGTGTCAACATGATGGCTGTCGAGCAGCCGGATTCCCCTTGCGATGCTCTGTGCCGCCCCCTCGCCCTGAACAAGCGCCGGATACAGCAGGATCTCGATCCCTGGATTGCGCCGTTTGGACACGTTGATGATGTCCCGGACCGCCGCTCCGGTCGGAGCCGTGACAACGCCGAGCCTTTTGATATAGTGCGGAATCGGCTTCTTGTACATCTGGTCAAACATGCCCATATCCGACAGCTCGTTTTTTAACGCCTCAAAACGCTCGTACAGCGCCCCGATTCCGTCCAGCCTGATCGCCGATGCGTACAGCTGATAGCTTCCACCCTTCTCGTAGACGCCCATGCTTCCGAAGACGATGACCTTCTGACCATCCTCCAGCCGGAAATTCAGCTTCTTCCGGCTGCCTGCAAACATGATGCAGTTTACCTGTGCCAGCTCGTCCTTCAGAGAGAAATAAATATGCCCGGAGGAATGATACTTGCAGTTCGAGATCTCCCCCTTGACGTAAATTCGTGTCAGGAAGGGATCAGCCGAGAACATCTGATGAATGTAGCTGTTGACCTGGGCGACTGTGTAGACAGATCTCTGCGTGCTCTCCGTTCTTCTGGCGCTGGATCTTTGCGAGGATCCCATTGACAAAGGACGAGGAATCATCCCCGCCGAACTTCTTTGCAAGCAGCACGGCCTCATTGATCGCCACACCGGCCGGAATATGCTCGTCAAAGAGGAGCTCGTATACCGCGACTCTCAGGATGCAGAGGTCGGTTCTGGCCATACGTCCGGTCTTCCATCCGGTCGAGGTTTCATCCAGAATCCGGTCAATCTCCGGTACCTTCGCGCAGACCTCAGCGCCCGCTGGCGGACCTCATCCTGGTCCTGCGGCTGCCCTCGCAGGGCGGAAATTCCAGCTCCTCACCACTCTCATGTGTGAAGTACAGGTCAATCTGCTCTGAAACAGCCGCCTCATCCGGCCACATATACGGGGCATCCTGTCTGTGAGACCGCAGAAATTCACAGGCAAACAGAATCCGGAACACATGCTCTCTCAGTTCTCTTCTGGTCATAAAAATCTCCCTGTACAGAAAAAGCCATTGCATGAACACCTCTCCCGACCGGGACCACCAGTATCTCTGCAACAGCCTCTGCTGTGTCTTATGATGATATGAAAGGTACGATAATGATGCTGTTATTCCTTCTCGGCAGACTGCTGGGACTTGCCGACGACAATCGAAGCGACACGGATATTGACCTCTCCCACCGAGAGCCCGGTCATGGTCTCGATCGCGGTCTTGACCCTGTCCTGTACCTTCGCGCAGGTTTCCGGTACATTGTAGCCGTAGCGCACATTCACAGACAGTGTGACATTCGCCTGCCCGTCTGCATCGACGGACAGCTTCACGCCCTTGCCGATGCTCTTGATTCCAAGCTTCGAGATGACGTCCCTCGTGACATTCCCGCCCAGAGAGGCAACACCCTTCACATCTGACGCCGCAAGCCCTGCAATGATCGCAACCACATCATCCGCGATCTTTACGACACCCTCGCAGCCGTCTGTATGCATCGTTATGGTATTGATATGAGCTGTTTCAGAAGACATGTGACAACCTCCCTGATGATCCTCAGACTTATTTATACCGATTCTATTACAAAGAAGGGTTGTTTGCAACCGCCGCCGTCAAACACCTGCGGATTCGGCGGATTTCGCTAAATGACTGCCGTTACCGGGCGAATTCCGCCAGCTTCAGCTTTGGATTGCGCTCCTCGACCATGCCAACCGACCAGCTGTTCACAAACAGAAGCAGCGGACGTCCCTTCAGATCCACAATCCGCTTCATATCAGAGGTTCCGGTAATCTTCTCCGGCGCAACCTCCTCCGGGTTCTCGATCCAGCGGATATACTCGTACGGCAGATCCTCCATACGGATCTCCACGTTGTACTCATTCTCAAGGCGATACTTCAGGACATCAAACTGCAGCATGCCGACGACGCCGACGATGGTCTCCTCGAGACTGCCGTTCGGCTCCTCGAAGATCTGGATGGCACCCTCCTGGGCGATCTGCGTCATACCCTTGACAAACTGCTTCCGCTTCATGGTATCCATCGGCCTGACACGCGCAAAATGTTCCGGCGCGAAAGTCGGAATTCCTTCATATGTAAACTTATGTCCCGGCGTGCAGACTGTATCTCCAATCGAGAAGATACCCGGATCGAAAACACCGATGATGTCGCCTGCATATGCCTCGCTGACCACATGTCTGGAGGAGGCCATCATCTGCTGCGGCTGCGCGAGCTTGAGCGTCTTGCCGCCCTGCACGTGCAGGTACTCA
>USJM01000276.1 GCA_900555005.1 uncultured Lachnospiraceae bacterium
GTCACAACCGTACCCTTTCCCTGGACAGAATCGATGCTGAGTCCATAGGGCTCCCATAATTCATGCGGATCCGCTCACTGACATTCGCCATCCCATAGCCACTCTCGGTCTGGGAGCTGGGCCTCGTAACCTCCTCCTGAAGCTTCCGAAGCTCCTCCCCGCTCATCCCGACGCCATCATCCTTTACCCTGAAGCACATCTGATTTCCGTCCTCCATCTTCCCTGTGATGATCAGCCTTCCGAGCGACCGCCGGTGCTTGATGCCGTGATAAAGCGCATTCTCGACAAGCGGCTGGAGCGTCATTTTCGGAAGTCCGTAGGGATACAGCGCCGGGTCGATCACAATCTCATAGGAAAGCAGGTCACTGTAGCGGTACCGCTGGATCTGCAGATAGCTCAGGATGTGCTGTTCCTCCTCCCGAACCGTGATGATCTCCCGTCCGCGGCTGAGCACCAGCTTGAAAAAGGTCGAAAGCGACATGATCATATCCTCGGCATCGTCATACTTCCCGCCCTCGATCAGCCAGACAATCGTATCAAGCGTATTATAAAGGAAATGCGGATTAATCTGCTCCTGGAGAAGCCGGAGCTCCTGCCACCGCATCCGCCGCTCATCCTCCTTGATCTGGCGGACCATGATGTCCAGATGTCTGGCCATGTCGTTGACCGAGTCCGAGAGCGCCGCGATCTCATCCTTTCCGCCGGTATCCGCAGCCCTGGCCTCAAAATCCCCCTGCGCGATCCTGGACGTGACCTGCACGAGCTCCTCCAGCGGCCTTGTGATGCTCCGGACGATGCGCGCGCCCCACGCCAGGACTGCAAGGATCAAAGCCGCCAGCAGAATACCTGAAAAAACCATCATGTTCCGGACGGCGGCATTGAGTCCTTCCTTCAGCCCCTCGATGCTCCGTGTCTGGTAGTAGATGTAATACTGGATGTCATCCTGGATCAGCTCGGTCAGGATATAGATATTGTTGTCGAGCATGTCCAGGTTTTCCTGGTAACTTCCGCCCTTCGCCAGACTGTCCCTGATATCGTCCAGCCGCTCCTTCAGCGTGTTGATATTGCGCAGCAGACTGCCGAGCCACTGCCGGCTCTGGCTGTCTGTCGTGATGCCCTCAAGCCGCTTGAAATCATGCCTCAGTTCATCGATCTGTGCATAAGGATCCGCCATCGTGCTGTCATCCTCAAGCGCCTCTTCCATCGGAAGCCCCCGGACCACCAGCTTGTAGATACTCTCGTCCAGTTCATTTCTGAAGTCAAGGTTGTAGCTTCCGGCAACCGTCAGGTTCGAGACAATCTCGTCATACGCTCCGGCATAGCTGTGCAGCGCGATCAGAAGATAGACAGACATCGCTGTCAGCGGCACACCGATCAGCAGAAACAAGCCGGTCAGCCGCTTCCTGATCCCGTGCCTGCCCGGCGTCTTCTGTTTTTTTCCTGCTCTCTCCATCAATCTGCTCCGTCCATTCAGGAAGCATTTTCCATTCCCGGGACATCGCCAAGCCTTCCATCCTTCGCCTCAGCCACATCCCTGCATGAAACAACCTTTTTGCTCCCGGTTCTGGTTTGTCTGCACTGCCCGCTCTTACCTGGCAAGCGCCTCCGCCATCAGGCGGAGCGCGTCCTCCCGGGCAGCCTTCCGCACCTCGTTCCGGCTTCCCTGATAGTGATGCTCCTCCACCGTCACCTGCCCTCTGTAGCAGCAGCCCAGGAAAACGAGTCCGACAGAATGGTCATCCGGGCCGGACGGCGGACCGGCATACCCCGTCGCCGCCAGGCAAAGCGCGGCATGTGCCTGCTGCGCCCGCCAAGCGCCATCTCCTGCGCCGTCTGGGCGCTGACGGCTGTGTACGTTTCAAGCGTCTGGCGGCTTACCCCCACCATCTCATGCTTGGCCTCGTCGCAGTAAGTCACGTAAGCGCGTTTCATCACGTCAGAAGCCCCCGGAATATCTGCAATTCTTGCTGCGATCAGGCCGGCTGTCAGCGATTCCACAGTCGTGACCGTCTCCCCGCGCTGTCTCAGAATGTCCAGAAGTTTACCGAGCGCGTCATCGCTCATCCCGGGTCTCCGTTCTGCATTGATTTCATCCTGCATCCCACTCTGACAGTCACGGCATAATCCGTCCTGCCGCCGGCTGATTTCAGAAGCTCCCTGGCCGTTCTCCATCTCTCTCATCTCCCGCTCCCTGGGCAATCCCGACCTTCTCCCGGTTTTTCTCCGGTCGTTTCGTCATCCATTTCTCAATAAAACGCATTATCTGTCATGTTATCATTCAGAAGTTGTTCATGCAAGTCTTCCGTCACCCCGGCCGATACAATGCATAGCAATCCGCTGTGCATCTTCTCGCGCGGTTACGGCCGTTCCCCCCTGCCGATAGAGCGCATCGTCCGGCGGCCTCCAGCACCCGGGCTGACGACCGCACATGTCATCACAAGTCATCATCACTTGCCATCATATGGAAAAAAGTGCCCGATCATGGTAGAATATCCCGCGGTTTCAATCGTCTGCTGCAGAAAAAGGAGAAATGTTTCATGTGTGCCGTCATCGCTGAAAAGATGGAGTTTTTCGGAAAGAACCATGTCATGATTCCCTGGCACGAAAGTGTTAAGGACGAATCCGTTCCGATCAAAAAAGCCAGTATCAAGGATCGTGCAACGCTGATCGGCCGCGCCGGGATGATTGAGCTTTCCTGCGGGACAGGAGCCTGGCGTGTCAGAATTCGATGAACATCCTCGGCCGTGTCATCGGCGT
>USJM01000277.1 GCA_900555005.1 uncultured Lachnospiraceae bacterium
CCAGGAAAACTGTGAAACGCCCTGCCCTTCATCAGCACCATTGTGCTGGTCATTGTATGAAACCAGATCCATGAGCGTAAAGCCATCATGTGTCGTGATCTCATTCACCACTGCTGTATCCTTCGGGTTATAACGGACTCTTTCCAGAAATGGCTGAAGGGAACCTTCATCTCCCTTCAGGAATCTGCGCGCGTCATTTTGGAACCCTCTGTTGCACTCTGCCAGATTCCGGAAGGGCGTCTTTCTTCCGTCCGGGTACATGTCCGGTGCAGAAAAATACTCCGAGATGAGTTTGCAGCCTGTCAGGGCAGGATTTCTGCACACTGCATCAAGACACTTCTGATCACCAAACAGGAAGAACCCGTCCACATGATAAACGCTTCTCCACCAGACCAGTGCTGACAGCATCATCTCTGCTGTCACGCTGCCGGAAAAATCCATCTCCATAAGGACTTCCAGCCCGGCATGATGAAGCGCGCGGACCAGCTCACAGAAAGACCGGTACGGATCCCCCGAAGCCGAATACGCCGCCTTCGGTGTCAGCAGGAACCCGGGCCCAAATCCCCAGAGATTCACACTTTCCGGCTTCAGAGGCTGCCGGATCGGTTTCGGGAAAACTGCTCTCAGCTCATCCTGAGAATCCTCCGGTGCTCCGACCTGGACCCTGCGGAAGGCTTCCGTCTCATCAAACTCATAGCATGGCATCAGGACAATGCCAGTAATCCCCAGTGACTTCAGATATGGAATCTTTTCGATGATGCCCTCAAATGTTCCCTTCCGGCGGACACCGCTTCTTCTGCCCTTCGTAAACCCCCGGACATTCATCTCATAAAAGACGGAATCTCTGAACGGGATGCCCTCCCGCGGGATATCCTCCCCCCATTCAAATGAATCTGTCAGAAATCCACAGCGGATCCTGTCACTGCGTTTCTCCCCGTATACCTCCGCGCCGTAGATGCGCTGTGCCCAGGGATCCTGCAGGATCTCTTTCCCGCACTTGAAATTGTATGATACCTTTTCGGCCGGAATGCCGGAAACCTTCAGGACGCGAATATTGCCGATGAAGGATCTGTCGGGAAAGGGAACGACTGCTTTTTCCTCGCCGCTGTCCCTGTCGTACAGGATCAGTTCCAGCAGTTCTCCCTCGGGCGCTTCTGCTGAAAACACCATGCCATCTTCTTCAAGCCGGGAATGAGGGATGACTGTGCGATCAAGAACGCTAATTTCTTTAACAAGTGGTTTCCAGTCCATCTGCTTCCCCTTCCCTGCTTCTGCTGATCCTCTGCTCTTGAAAGCGATCAGGAATTCTTACGCCGGGACCTGCCGGCAGTTACTGCTTCTGCGGACTGCGGCGCAGTCTTGTACGGAGTGCCTGCCGGACCATGGACGTGACGGGGCTGAAATACAGAAGATTGATTAACAGACAGTATACCGGAACGGTCACAATAAATTGTGTCAGCCGCGTCAGCAGAATTGAATACAGATTATATCCATTGATCAGGACAAGTCCTACTGTTGTAAGTCCAAGAGAACACACAATAGCCGTCAGAACGACGGACACGCTGAGCATCAGGATCTTTTTCCCCTTTTTCCCGCCTTCCGGATTGAAAAGAGCTGGAATAACGCCCCACATGACCGCGCTCAGTGTAATGATGGGATTGACTGTGTAGCCCTGGATCAGACAGCCCAGAATATCCGCAATCAGGCCGGTCAGGCCGCCGGCCAGCGGCCCAAGCCAGAGTCCTGCCATCATCGTGGCGATTGGGCTGAGTGAGATTCTCCCGAATCCGCCCACTGGGATGGACAGGAACCGGGAAAGGAGAAGCTGCACAGCAGCCAGCATCCCGATTGAAACAAAGGTGTAGGTGCACCAGATCGTATGGTTCTCCCTTTTTCGCATAAAAAAACCTCCATGAGTTCCGTCCACACATAGAGGCTTCCCTGATCTTCTATATGCGGCAACGGGTGCAGAATAAGCACCGCGACCCCTGCCGCAGGGCGGGATCTTCGGTTCAGGGCAACTCCCCATCCACTGAAAACTTCACGCGCTTATTCCTACTTCGCCTGACATGGAAGATATCTGTACCCTCTCATACTTGTTCAGAATACAGGTACAATTACTTCCATTGAGTCGATTATATCCGCAATAGGAGGAATGTCAAGCATTGATCAAGTCCGTCTCAGTCTCACTTCTGGCAGACACTGCCGCAGTTCTTGCGGGTATATCTCTCAGACAGTACCGTGCTGGTAGCTTGCCTGGTATTCCTGTTGATCTCCGAGATCTCCTTCTCTCCATCATGTAAGGCTGATAAATGTCCTCTGCTTTCCCGCCTCCGAGCCAGCAGGAGGAACAGTTCTCGCAGCCACCCCCGCACCAGCTCAGAGACTGCCTTACAATCTCCTCCCGCTCCTGCCTAGTCGTATCTCGAATCAGAATGCTCTTCATGCCCCCGTACCTCGCTTTCAGATATCATATCAGATATAGTATTCGATGGTCTTCTCCTCAGTCAGTTCGGTCTTTCCATTGTACAGAAGAACAGCCTCCCTTTCCTCGTCCTCACCTAGTGTATACAGCCCATTGCCGGAGAAACAGCTTCGCGCAATCCGCTTGTTGTATTCCTTTGGATGGTCCTCCACAAACTCAATGCCAGGTCCGGAGAATTCCTTCGAATCTGCATCATAGTAGGGATCAAATACCTGAAAAACCAGGTCGCCCTTTCCAGCGGGGTCCTCCT
>USJM01000278.1 GCA_900555005.1 uncultured Lachnospiraceae bacterium
GTCCCAGTTTTCATCGAATTCGGTGCCCATGCCGTAGGGACGGTGAGGCCAAGGCCGGCCCAGAGGCTGTCGTTGATCTGGTGACGGAGGAGCGGAAGCCTCTGGCAAAAAAGGCAAAGGATACAGCAGCCGGAGCGGTTCTGACTGCTGCGATCTGTGCGGCGGCGGCGGGACTTGTCATATTTCTGCCGAAAGGACTGAGATGGATTGGCGTGCTGCACTGAGGGGAAACCCGGAAAGGAGTACAGAATGGCGGATATTGTTGATCTGATGAAAAAAGCATTTCTTGCAGGCGTCGGAGCGGCGGCGGAGGGAACCGAGAAAGCGGACCAGCTGCTGAAAGACATGATCAAAAAGGGTGAAATCACTGTGGAACAGGGGAAGACACTCAATGAGGAGCTGAAGCATAATCTGGATCAAAGGCTTCACCAGAAGGAACAGAAGGATGCCGGCGCGGATGTTTCCTCCATCTTGAAGAACCTTTCAGAAGATGACCTGAAAGAGTTGAAAAAGAGGCTTGCCGAGGTAGATGCCGATGACAAGCAGCAGGATGAGAATCTGTAAGAATACTGCCCCGTCAGCTGTCTGACGGGGTTTCGTTTTTCGGGTGATGCGGCGGATACAGGAGAAAACCAGTGAGTGCAGGGCCAGAGAAAAAACAGCAGCAGTTTCATACAGAACGGATTGCGTCCTACCAGGAGAAGGAATCAGAGCGCCACAGGACGGTGTATGCCGACGGGAGTATCAATGAAGATGCAATCGGGAAAAATCCGCAGTCTGACTCGGGCAGTGAGAGCTACGCGGGCAGGCTCCGGGAGATCACAAGGGTCCTTCATGCGCACAGCATTTCCAGGGGCGTGACACCGGTCAAGCTGAGGGAGATTCTGGAAGACCTGGGACCGACCTTCATCAAGCTCGGCCAGCTGATGAGCATGCGCTCGGATATTCTGCCCCGGGAATATTGCGATGAGCTGATGAAGCTCACATCGGATGTGCCGGCGATGCCGTTTGATGAAGTGATCCGCGTGATCGAGGAATCGTATGGCCGTCCTGTCGGGGAAGTTTTCAAAGAAGTTGAGAAGGTTCCGCTGGGCGCTGCATCCATAGCGCAGGTTCACCGGGCGGTGCTCGCAACGGGCGGTGATGTTGTCGTCAAGGTACAGCGGGAGGGGATATACAGTACGATGAAGCGGGATATCGGACTCCTTCATCGTGCCGTGAAGTTTGTCCCGAATGTCATCGTGAAGGGAACGGTCGATCTGGACGATGTCCTGGATGAGCTGTGGAAGGTCACACAGGAAGAAATGGATTTCCAGGCAGAGGCTTCCAATATGGAGGAGTTTGCCCGTCTGAACGAGGATGTCCGGTTTGTTGCCGTTCCGAAGCTCTACCGCGAGTATACGACGGAACGGGTTCTCGTCATGGAGTACATCCAAGGCTGCGATATTACGGATAAGAACACCCTGGAGGCTCTGGGGTATGATCTGAATGAGATCGGGGAGAAGCTGATCGACAACTGGATCCGGCAGGTCATGGTGGACGGCTTTTTTCACGCCGATCCCATCCGGGCAACATTCTGATCAGGGACGGGAAAATTGTATGGATTGATATGGGGCTCATGGGCCGCCTGACGGAGCACGACCGCACGGCAATCCAACTCGCCATCGAGGGGATTGCGGAAGACGACAATGGAAAGATTGAAGATGCAGTGCTGTCCATTGGAAAGTTTTCGGGCAAGACAGACAAGCAGAAGCTTCATACAGGGATATCCAGCCTGATGCGTTCCTACGGCAGAAAAGGCCTGGGGGACATCAACATTGTATCCTTTCTGGGGGACATGATGGATGTCATGAAGCAGAACGGGGTTCAGATGCCGCATGGCCTGACACTGCTTGCAAGAGGGCTGAACAACATCGAAGGGGTCCTTTCACAGGTGAGTCCGGATGTCAATATGGTGAAGATTGCGCAGGCAAGGCTCCGTCAGGAGGTGTTTGATCATATCAACTGGAAGGAAGAGCTGCGCAACAGTTCTGTGAATCTCTACAAATCCGCAAAGAACCTCGCGGATTTTCCGACCCTGCTCGGAAAACTTCTGAGGGAGTACTCGAGCGGACAGACCCGGATCAATCTGGATCTGCATACATCTGAGGAGCTGACGGAGCTTCTGGGACGGCTGTCACGCCATTTTAATCTGGGAATCTGGGTGATGGCATTGCTGGTCTCTTCCAGCATCCTGTGTACGACGGATATGAAACCGAAGCTGTTTGGTATCCCGGCGCTCGGATTTGTGGGGTATGTGCTGGCGATTCTCCTGGTCATCTACATTGCAGTCAGCTATCTGATCCACCGAAAGAAAAAGTAATCAAGGAAAGCGTGTATTCATGAGAGACCATGACATCATCGTCATCTACGGCAAACAGATCCGGAATATGGCATACGAGATCTGTATGCAGGCAGGTCTGAAGGACATGATTCTTGGAAAGTGCGCGTCTTTTGAGGCCAGAATTGTCCTCAAGCCCAATCTTCTGGGACCGGTCCCTGCCAGCGAGGGGGCGACGACTCATCCGGAGATTGTGGAGGGTGTGATCCGTTATCTTCAGGAGGCAGGATTCAGGAATCTTTCTGTCTGCGAGGGGTCCTGGGTCGGGGACAGAACGGACGACGCACTTCTTGTCTGCGGGTATGATACGATGCTGAAACGTCTGGGAGTTCCATTCGTTGACCT
>USJM01000279.1 GCA_900555005.1 uncultured Lachnospiraceae bacterium
CGGGGGGGGAACTGAAAAAAAGCGCCCCCCGCTCCCCCTTTTGGGGAAAGGGGGGGCGGCTTTTCTAATCCGGATGCAGCTGCACCGGCCTGCACAGCCTGCCCTGTGATCCGGATGCAATTGTGCGATTCTCACGCGGTCATGCAATCTTGATCTGATGCTTCTGATCTTCGATCTGCTTTGCAGCGTCCTTCTTCGGAAGCTGAAGTGTCAGGATTCCATCACTGAATGCTGCATGTACATCTTCCTGCTTCATATCCTTGCCGACATAGAAGCTGCGGCTCATTGTACCGGAGTAGCGCTCACGGCGGATGTACTTACCGTTCTTGTCTTTCTTGTCGTTGCCCACATTCTTCTTCGCGGAGATGGTCAGGTAACCATCCTTCAGTTCCACTGTCACGTCATCCTTCTTCACACCCGGAAGATCAACGGCGACTTCATAACCCTGATCCGTTTCCTTCACATCTGTCTTCATTTCACGAGCGGCTTTGTTGCCATACAGCTTCTTGTCAACGCGGCTCATATCCGGAAGATACGGCATGTAAAAATCATCATCAAACCAGTCATCAAACAGATTGTCATCAATAATACTCGGCATAAACATAAGTCATTCCCCTTTCTCTATATCCTTATCCAGGACCTAACTTATGTAACCGTTGTACTCGTGAACGCTTCTGCTTACGGGTTCCAGTTACAACTTCTTGTTCCTCCGGAATGAAGGAATTCATCTGAGGAACTTCATTTCCTCATCTCCTTCGTTCTGGCTACATTATAGTCCTTATTGTTAGCACTGTCAATAGGCGAGTGCTAATGTTCACAATATCGTCACAATTTTTTGAAACGAGGGATTGTAAATATCGTAATTACTGTATATACTGTATATAAAAGGAGGCGCCGGATGGAGATACTGCTTGATAACTATAGTGGGGTGCCGATCTACGAGCAGATATTTACACAGATCAAGGAGCAGATTCTGGACGGACGACTGAAGGCAGACGATCCGCTCCCGTCAATTCGGAATCTGGCAAAGGACCTGAGGATTAGTGTCATCACGACCAAAAGAGCCTATGAGGAGCTGGAGCAGGAAGGGTTTCTCTATAAAATCGCCGGAAAGGGCTGCTACGTCGCGAAACGGAATGAGGCACTCGTACGGGAGAATTATCTTCGGGAGATTGAGGAAAAGATGGATCAGATTCAGAAGCTGGCCTCTTCAGCCGGCCTGAACAAAGAGGAGGTACTTGAGATGTGGAATACGATGTGGGAGGACGAGGCATGAACGCAATCGCTGTCAGGAATGTCTGCAAGGCATACCAGAATTTTCAACTGGACCATGTTTCCCTGACACTGCCGGAGGGCACAATCCTGGGCCTTGTCGGGGAGAATGGGGCAGGTAAAACCACCCTGATCAGGCTGATTCTGAATCTGATCCGGAAAGATGAGGGAGAGATTCAGGTGTTCGGAAAACCGGACGCGCTGTCAGAACCGGCCATCAGAGAGGAGGTTGGCGTTGTTCTTGACGAGGTGTGTCTGCCTGCCCCGATGAAAGCATCGGAAATCGGGAAGATGATGGGGATGATCTATCAAAGCTGGGACAGTACGGTTTATGATCGTCTTCTGTCGAACCTGAGGATCCCGGCAGACAAGCCGTTTTCTGATTTTTCACGCGGCAACAAGATGAAGCTCGGGATTGTATGTGCGCTATCTCACCACCCGAAGCTGCTGATCCTGGACGAAGCCACTTCAGGACTTGACCCGGTTGTCAGGGACGAACTGCTGGATATACTGCTGAGTTCACGCGGGACGAGACACATGCGGTCCTGATGAGCTCCCATATCGTGAGCGACCTCGAGAAGGCCTGCGACTATATTGCTTTCCTCCATGAAGGCAGGCTGCTTTTGTCGGAGGAAAAGGACAGGCTGCAGGAGATGTATGGGAAGATTGTCTGCAGCAGGGCGGATTTTGAGAAGATCAGCCCGGGAGATATCATCGGAAAGCGGGATACCGGTTATGGTGTGGAATGCATTATAAAGAGGACGGACGCTGTCCGGGAGCTGAATGTTCAACCGGTGAATATCGAAGAGCTGTTTGTGATGATGGCAAAGGGAGACATGAAATGAGGGGGTTACTATATAAAGACAGGATATTAATGCTCAGACAGTTCCGGTATCTGCTGCTGATGGATGCATTGTTTCTGGTGATGGGGGTGATGCCGGGGAAGGGCAGCTACTGGGCTGTCTACGCGGAGCTGATGCTCAGTACATTTGCCGGAGCGAGAATCAGGGCAGATGAGGCGTCGGGATGGAACCGGTACAGCAGGCTTCTTCCGCTTTCAGGGAAAACCGTTGTCACCACGTACTATATTACGACCTATGTGACAACGCTTCTTTCGACGGCACTTTACACAGTGGCTGCGCTGATTGTCCGGTATGCGGTGCGCGGAACCTATCCGATATTTCCGACCGTTCTGCTGATGGTGATTGTACCCAGCCTGATGGCGGTGATCTCGATACCGCTGACGCTCCGGTTCGGCTCCTTGAAAGCGCCGATTGTCCAGATGATTCTGATCGCGTTGATGGTCGCTGTTGGCGTGACCATCCTCGGGGAAGGGACGAATATGGCTATACAGATTCTGGAGGTGAACACAGCGTTGACCGCTACAGTCGCGCTGGCTGTGACTGCTGTGACGGCTGGCGGATCCTGGTTTCTTTTTTTCAGAGGCGT
>USJM01000280.1 GCA_900555005.1 uncultured Lachnospiraceae bacterium
CGTCCGGAGGAAGCTTCGGATCTTGCGGACAGGCTCAGGGCGGAAGGCCTCAGGGAGGTGGAGAAACCTTCGGCTTCAATCAAGACCGAACCCGTCCAGAGCCCGGACATCACAGGCGGACAGGGGCAGCTGTCGTTCCAGGCGGGACAGGGCACCTGCAGTTTCCTGAGACTGAAGGGGCTGACCGGAGCCGGGACTTCGGAGGAGCTGACCATTACGTCGGAGGGTATCCGGACGACCGTTCGGATCCGCAGCAGCCGGGATGTCTACACGCTCGGGAGAAAGGATTACCTGATCAACCTTGGATACAATGCAGAGGACCGGGCGAGAACGGTGACGCTGACCTTCAGCGGGCATGGAGCACGGTCACTTGAGGCAGCAGAGCTCGTATCGGTCTCCATGGACGGGTACGAGAACAGAATCAGGGCGCTCAATGAGGAATCTCTTCAGAATGAGCAGATTGAGGATGGTCTTCTGACCGGCACCCTCACAAACAAAGAGACAAAGCTTGCGGTCTTCACCGTTGCGGCGCAGCGCGGATGGACCCTTTATGTGGATGGAAAGAAAACAGAGCCGGACACTTATGACGGAATGTATCTGGGAACCCTGCTGCGCCCGGGGACTCATGAGATCCGGCTCAATATCGCACGCCCGGTCTCGGGGCGGGTGCGGTCTGTGCGCTCTGCGGCCTGATTGCATGTATACTTGCGGCTCTGAAACAGCGCAAAAGGAATATGAGAAAGAGATGAGGTCCGGCCTATGAGTGATCGAAAAAAATATGGAAAATACCTGCTGATTTATACAGCCCTGTTTTCCATCATTTTTCTCCTTGTCTTTTCTCCCTTTCTATTGCAGGGGAAGAACCTGATCGGGAAGGGGGACGGACAGTCTCAGTATATTCTCCAGCTTCGTTATATGGGGGAATGGCTCAGGAAGACGGCCGGAGGCTTTCTTCACGGTGACTTCCATCCGGACCGTTTTGACTATACGATCGGAATGGGAGATGACATCGATGCGGTCGTCCGGTTTCACCCGCTGGATTTTCTTTCTGCCTTTGTACCGGCGTCTCAAACGGAGCTGCTTTACTGTATCCTCACCGTTCTGCGCTGTTTTCTGGCAGGACTCAGCCTTTCGGCATTCGTGTTTCATTTCCGGAAAAGCCGGACGGCGGCGCTTTCAGGGGCGCTTCTCTATGTGTTCTGCGGATTTACCTTCGGGCTTGGGATTGTGCACCCGACGTATCTCTCGCACATGATTCTTTTCCCGCTGATGCTGCTCGGCGCGGAGCGGATGATGGACCCTGGGCGGAAAAAATCGTTTGCGCTCTTTACGATCTGTGTTGCGCTGGGCTTCATCAGCAACTATTACTTCATGTACATCAGCTCCTTCGGTCTTCTGGGGTATGTGCTGATCCGTTTCTTTGATCTCTACCGGACAGACCGGCTGAAACAGTTCGTCCGTCTGCTGATCAGCCTGTCTCTTGCCTATCTTCTGGGGCTGGCGCTTTCCGGCGTTTTCTGTTCCCGGCGCTGGTCCGCTACAAGTCCAGCCTCCGGGCCGTCCATGAGGCGGAGCGGAACAGTCTTCTGATTTATGAGGATAAAAGGAGATATCTGGCGTGGTTTCTGAATCTGGTCACGCCCTTTCAGGCCTCCGGAAATGGAACCCACCTTAATTTTGCAGTGACGCTGATGCCGGCAGCTGCGCTGATTTTTTCGTCCGCGAAACGAAAATCATCCTACCGCCAGATTCGCAGCGGCCTGGCAGCCCTTCTTTTCTGTCTGCTCATTCCGGGCGCCGGCTATGTGCTGGCAGCGATGAACAATGAAAACAACCGGTGGGTGTACCTGATCGCATTTGCGGCGGCGATCGCTGTCAGCTTTACAGCTGATGCAGTCTCTTCGCTTCAGAAAGGTGACAGACGATTTCTGCTGATTGTGACGGGTGTCTTCGATCTGGGATGCGCCGTCTGGTTCTGGATGACGCGGGAGGCAGTCTTTCATCTGACAGCGGCGGCAGAGCTGACGCTTTACACGGCAGTTCTTCTGCATATGAGCCGCAGAGCAGAGAAACAGAAGAAACACGCAGACAGCCATGCCGGACGAGTCGTTCTGCTTTTTACGGCTGGTTCTGCCGCGCTGGCCGCGTGGATGACCTTCTCGCCGAAATTCGGCAACCTCGCGGTTTATTATCAGGAGCAGGGAACGGCGTTCAGCCGGTATGAGCAATCCTCCTACGCGGTCTATAAGGACACGCCGCTTTATACGGGGGAAAATGGAGCCGGGGCCTTTGCAAACGGCTTCTACCGGGTGGACAGTGTGCGGAGCGCTTACTGGGAGGACAACTCTTCCCTTGTCCTGAGGCAGCCGGGCGTGCAGATCTACAACAGCATTGTCAATGCCAGCCAGCTTCAGGCCATGATTGACCAGAGAAGCACCGGTATGACATCGATCCTGCACATCCAGTCGCTCGACGGCAGGACAGCGCTTGAGGAGCTGGCAGGTGTCCGCTATTTTGCTGTCGATGCTGCCAATACGGCTTCTGTGCCGTATGGCTATGCAGAACAGCCGCTTGCATCCCGCAGGAAGCTGACCCTCTATGAGAACCAGTATCCGCTTCCGTTCGGGTTTACGACGGACACCGTGATCTCCAGGGAAGACTATGAGTCCCTCAGCCCGGCGGCCAGGGATCCTTCATGCTGCGGGCGG
>USJM01000281.1 GCA_900555005.1 uncultured Lachnospiraceae bacterium
ATCCCGTCCGGACTTCACACCGCACCAGTCACAGGCTTTTGCAAGCTTCTCTGTCACCAGATTGATCACAAACTCCCCGGTTTCCTCGATGATGTCATGTGAATACCGCTGCGGCCGGATAGAGATCGAGACCATCGGCGGGTTCGAGCAGACCGTTCCGGCCCATGCGACCGTAATAATGTCCGGTCTCTCCCCCTTCCGGGCACAGCTCACCATCACCGCGGGAACCGGATACAGCATGTTGCCGCCTCTCCAGACCTGCCTGCTACCAGATACATGACTGCCCGGCTGCCCCGGTTTTTTGCCGGACTTTTCTCCTGACCTTGCCAGCTCTGTCAGCTCCGTCTGCTTCCTTTTCAGCTCCGTTTTTTTGCCGGACTTTTTTCCTGACCTTGCCAGGCCCCGTCCGGATTCCCCGCCGGATTCCCCGCCTGCTTCTCTGCCAGGCTTCCTCACTGCCCGTCGCCTTGCCGAATATTCGGTTCTGTTATCCTTCCTCTGCTTCATAACCCTCTCCTCGAAGGTTCCTCCTGCGTCATCCTTATACGTCGTTGTCTTTGTTCAGCTCCGCCATGATCACCGGGACAACCTGCTTCTTGCGGGATACAATTCCCGGCATTTTTGCTATATGATCCTTGACCACCACCCCGAAGGCTGATTCCAAAAGCCCCTGAGCATGCTTTCCGTAGCAGATCATCGTCGTCGATTCATCAATGATGTTCGTCAGCATAAAGAACGCCAGCGACAGCCCATGCTGCTCATAAGCCTTCTCAATGAACGGCTTGATCCGATCCCGGATGTCAGACAGCTCCTCCTCGTCCATCGATGTGATCTGCCCGATCCCGATCGTCTCCTCATTGACCTCAAATGTCTTGAAGTCTGTGTAGAAAATCTCCTCCGGCGTGCGGTTCTTCAGGTCAGATCCCGCCCTGAACATCTTCCGTGCGTATTCCTCCGGTTCAATCCCGGCGATCTTCGCCAGATGCTCCGCCGCCATCTTGTCCATCATCGTGCAGGTCGGTGACCGGAAGATCAGCGTATCAGACAGAATCGCGGAGGCAAGGAGCCCTGCGATCGTTTTCGGGATCTCCACATTGTTCTCACGGTACATCTCATAGACAATCGTCGATGTAGAGCCCACCGGCTGGTTCCGGAAGAAGACCGGGTTGATGGTCTGAAGCGTTCCGATCTTGTGGTGATCAAGAATCTCCAATATCTCAGCGTTCTCCACGTTGTCAACCGCCTGGGAGACCTCATTGTGATCGACCAGAATCAGCGCCCGCTTGCGCGCATTCAGCAGGTTCCGTCTGGAAATGGTACCAATGTACGCTCCTCTTTTGTCAAGAACCGGAAGTCGCGGTACCGCTTCTTCGACATGATCTCCTTGATCTGGTCGGTAAAGTCGCCCAGATGAAACGTAATCAGATTGTCCGACTTCATAAAGAAATCGATTGGCATCGATTGGTTGATCAGTCTGGCAACCGTATACGTGTCAAGCGGGGTGACCAGAATCGTCGTCCCCTTCTCCTTCGCCATATGCTGGATGGTCTTTGAGACCGGCGCGCCGAGACAGACAACAATGCAGCCCGCTCCCGCCAGAATCGACATCAGCTGCGACTCATACCGGTTTCCCAGGATGACCATGTCATGCGGGTTGATGTAGTTCTCCATGACATCCGGATTCGCGGCTGCAATGACAACCTTTCCCTCCGTGAAGCTCGCCTCCGGATCCCCGACCACCATCTCCGCATCCAGCGTCTCCATGATGTTTCGGTATGGCGTCCGTGCGACAGAGACAATCGCGGAATCATTTTCGTCCATGTAAGACTTCGCGATATCGTTGATCGTGATGAGTCCCTGCAAATGACTCTCCGCATCTGTGATCGGCAGGTGAAGACGTTCTGCGTATTCATCAGGTTCCATGCATCCTTGACCGAAATCTTCGCATCGACGCCCGGTGTCCGGCGGATCTCCAGATCCTTCACCCGCGTCCCGATGTTCTCGATGAACAGCGGCTGCGGGACATGAAAATAATCCAGCACGAACTGTGTCTCAGCCGATACGGAGCCCGCCCTGCATGCCACATACTGGTATCTTCCGTCCGGTTTTTCAAGCTGTTTCTTCAGATATGTATAGGAAATCGCCGCACAGATCGAATCCGTATCCGGATTCTTGTGCCCGATGACACAAACGGTCCGTTTCTTCTGCCTCTGAGGGCTCTTGTAATTTGCTCCAGTTCTTCTCTGATATCCCCTGACTCCTGCGGCATTGTGTCATCCCCCTGCCCGTTCGGCTTTGTGATCCACTGTTTCTTTCTCTACTCTACACCAAAACCAGACTTTTCTGGGGTTCCTGTGCCCAGATTGCCTGAAAATCCATTCAATTTAACACAAATATAATACATTAGAAACATTATTGTAATATTTATGTGGTAACTTATTTATACAAGTAATTGAGATAACAAGTGATTGATTCGACCCTAAATACACATTCCAAGCGAATGATATTTTTTCATAATAGCTCCGGAGGGATGGAAGGCTGAACAGCTGAAATTCCTCCGGGGCACTCCTCTTCAAAATAGAAACCGGCGTGAGCCGGTTCTTTTTTGTCTTTGCCGGCTCCGTCCATCCCCTGCTGAATACTCGATTTCCCTCCGCTGCATGTCTGAATACTGAATCCTTCATCCACACTGCGCCGCACGTCT
>USJM01000282.1 GCA_900555005.1 uncultured Lachnospiraceae bacterium
CCGCCGTTTCGGATCGCATCCGGATTGGAGGCAGGGCTGTAGGTACCGATGAAGGCATCCCGGCTGGTGTCGAAACCGTCCGGTTTTGCGTTGACGGAGAAAAATGCATAATGGTTTTGCGTTCGCGATATTCCGTCTTATGATAGATGGTGGCACCGTCGATTTCAACTTCACCTGTGGAGAGGTTGCGCTGGAAGTTGGTCATGTCATCCAGAGCATTCCAGAGGCAGAACTCTACATAGGAGAAGACCTTGAACGACTTCGGAGATTCAGACTCGTTCGTCAGTGTCAGACGGTTGAGCTCGCAGGTATCATGAAGCGGCACAAAGTTCAGAAGGTCTGCCTTCAGTCCGTTCTTCTTCGCAGTGAAACGAGAGTAGCCGATGCCATGTCTGCATTCGTAGAAATCGAGCGGCGTTTGAGTCGGCTGCCAGCCTGGATTCCACGTGACATCTCCGTCCTGAATGTAGTAATATTTTCCATTAGAGTCCAGCGGCACGCTGTTGTAGCGGTACCGTGTGATCCGGAGCATTTTCGCATCCTTGTAGAAGCTGTATCCGCCGCAGGTATTCGATACGATCGAGAAGAAGTCATTGCAGCCAAGATAGTTGATCCAGGGAAGCGGTGTCCGGGGAGTCGTGATGACATACTCGAGGGCCCTGTCATCAAAATAACCAAATTTCATAGGAGTCTCCTTCTCACAAAAGATGAAAGATCATTTGGGAAAACGATTAAGTAACTTCTCAGGGCCAGTATATCGCAACGTATTCCTGAATACAAGAGAGAATGGCGACATAATTATGTTAAATATAGACAAAAATATAACATGAAATCGAACGCAATATACAAATCGAATGTTGACGACATATATTTTCGCGAAAATGAGTTGTCCGAAAATGGCTAAATTCCTATAATATAGTTACGAAAACGATTTCAAGATCTGCCTCAGGCAGCCGGGCATTCAGCCGGGCATTAAAGGAGAAACGCATCATGGTCTCAATGAAGGATATTGCCAAAAAATGCGGGGTGTCGGTCGCGACGGTCAGCAAGGCGCTGAATGGATACAGCGATATCGGGAAGGAAAAGCGAGAGGAGATCAAGCGGTGCGCCGAGGAGATGGGATATTTCCCCAATTCCTCCGCGCGTGCGCTGAAGACAAACCGGACCTGGAATCTGGGAATCCTGATCACGGATAATCTCCATTCCGGGCTGACACACAGCTACTTTGCGGCGATCCTTGACGCAATCAAAGTGACAGCGGAGCGGCGCGGCTATGACATCACCTTTACCTCCATGTCACCGGTCGGCGGCAGAAAGATGAGCTACTATGAGCACTGCCGCTACAGAGGACTGGACGGGGTGGTCATTGCGAACATTGACTTTACATCCCCCGATATCATTGAACTTGTCAAGTCTCCGCTTCCGATTGTCACGATCGACTATGTCTACGACGGCAGGACGGCCATTGTCTCCAACAATCAGAAGGGCATGCATGACCTGACGGAATACGTCTGCTCGATGGGACACAGGGAGATCGCCTACATCCACGGGGATGACAATACGGTCACGAAGGAACGGCTTGCAAGTTTTACCGGACCGCGGAGGCGTACGGTGTGACGGTCCCTGACAAATGGGTGCTGTCTTCAAGATACCGGGATGTCGGGATGACGGAACGGCGGACGAGGGAGCTGCTCAGTCAGGACAGTCTGCCGACCTGCATCTTTTTTCCGGACGATTTTTCGGCGGTCGGAGGGATGAATGCGATCCGCTCTGCAGGGCTTCGCATCCCGGAGGATATTTCCGTGTGCGGGTATGACGGAATCCCGATTGCCTTCGCCATGTATCCGAGGCTGACAACGCTCAGGCAGGATACGGCGATGATCGGTAAAATCGCTGCTGAGAAACTCATTTCCCTGATAGAGAACCCGAAAATTGCCCTGATTGAGAAGATATCGGTCGACGGCGAGCTGGTGAAAGGCGACACTGTCCGGCGGCTGCAGCCGTCTTGAATGTAGATATGAATTCTGATAAAATAACTGAAACTGCATACCTGCAGCGGATTGTTCCGGCGCTGATGGAGTGGTACCCGAATCATAGGAGGGATCTTCCGTGGCGGCTGCATCCGCTGCCTTATTATGTCTGGATTTCGGAGGTCATGCTTCAGCAGACGCGGGTGGAAACCGTTATTCCGTACTACCAGCGGTTCCTGAAAGAACTTCCAACGGTCGGAGCGCTTGCCGGCTGCCCGCCGGAGAAACTCATGAAGCTCTGGGAGGGAATCGGGTACTACAGCCGGGCGAGAAATCTCCAGAGGGCCGCAGACATGGTGGTGGAGGTGTACGGCGGCCATATTCCGGAGACAAGGGAAGAGCTTTTAAAACTCCCCGGAATCGGCAGCTACACGGCCTCTGCCATTTCATCCATCGCATACGGCAGATGCGAGGCTGCCGTGGATGGCAATGTGCTCAGGGTTTCCACGAGGCTTCTGGAGGATTCCGCCTGCATCGATGAACCGAAGGTAAGAAGCGGTGGGAGAAAATCTGGACAGCGGTTATGCGGCAGTATCAGGAGAGCCATCGGAGGAGAAATCGTTTCCGGGGACCTTCAATCAGGCAATGATGGACT
>USJM01000283.1 GCA_900555005.1 uncultured Lachnospiraceae bacterium
CGCGGTGGCGGTTGCACCGGTGCGATTCCGGGGCCGACGGTATAGTCCGGATGGAAGAAGATATATCGAACTGAATCGAAGTTTCTTTCCATCTCTTTCACACCTGAACCTCTTGCAGAGTGTAGAGTACACGGAAAGGAGCTTTTTTTATGGCTGACTCATCTGCAGGTTCAACAATGAAACCACGTGCTATGACAAAGACGCAGAAGCGTACCAGGTACATCGCTGTCACGGCGATGCTGTCCGCGATCGCGACTGTCCTGATGTATATCGAGATTGTCGTGCCGTTCATGCCATCCTTCATCAAGCTGGATCTTTCGGACCTTCCGTCACTGATCGGATCGTTTGCGATGGGACCGGTTTACGGGGTCGCGATTGCTGCGGTCAAGAATCTGCTGCATCTGTTCTTCACCTCATCGGGCGGTGTCGGGGAGCTTTCGAACTTCCTGCTGAATGCGGCGTTTGTCCTTCCGGCAGGGCTGATCTATCGCTTCCGCAAGTCCAAGAAAGGTGCGATTGCAGGGGCGCTGACAGGAGCAGTCGTCATGGCGGCGCTGAGCGTTCCGATCAACTACTTCATCGTCTATCCGTTCTATACGGCTTTCATGCCGATGGATGCCATCATCAAGATGTATCAGGTCATCAATCCGGCGATTCGGGATGGCGACCTGCTTCAGTGCCTTGTCACGTTCAATATGCCGTTCACATTTGTCAAGGCGATGCTGTCCGTTGTGGTGACGTTTCTGATTTATAAGCCGCTGTCCCCGCTGATTCACGGGACAAACAGAGGATAATAAAACATCACATGCGGATGCGAATAGAGCCCCGGTATCCAGCCGGGGCTCTTTCCAACTTTCCGGAGATGTGCGATAATGACGCCTGTTAACAAGGCAGGCGGTTTGAAAGAGGATGCTCAGCGTTATGGCAGTAGAGAAGGTAAAGGAATACTTCAGGGGAACAGGCATCGAGGTGATCGAACTTCCGGAGTCTTCGGCGACGGTTGAGCTGGCAGCGGAGGCGCTCCAGACGGAACCGGATCAAATCGCGAAGACCCTGTCATTTCTGGTGGACGGGAAACCGGTGCTGATTGTGATGGCCGGGATGGCCCGCGTTGACAATCATAAATATAAGGAATACTTTCATAAAAAAGCGATGATGATTCCACACGATCAGGTGGAGGCATACATCGGGCATGCGCCGGGCGGGGTCTGTCCGTTTGCGGTGAAGGAGGGCGTCACGGTGTACCTGGATACGTCTCTCAGGCGCCATGAGGTCGTCTATCCGGCAGCCGGCAACGGCAACAGTGCCGTGCGGGTCACGCTCAGTCAGCTTGAACAGTACTCCGGGTATCAGGCGTGGATCGACGTCACGAAGTGAGGGAGAGGAAGCGCCGGGTACCGGAGATAAGAGGATGGCGCAAAGCCGGATCCGGGAAGCGACGGGTGGCTGCGGGTGCCGGACCATATCGGGAAAGAGGGTTATGGAGAACGGAAAGATGCACAGATGGAAGCAGTCGGTGAGACGGCGTGTGGCGGTGCCTGCAGGCATGATTCTGCTTGCAGGGGGACTGCTGGCAGGCTGTTCGGCCGGGATTTCTACGCAGAAGACGGAAAAGGGATACCGTGCCGTGAAGGATGCGGATTTCCAGTCGGCGCAGCAGGATTTCGAGACGGCTGTGACGGAAGGGGAGGACGCGGTTCGGGCATACCGCGGACTCGGAATCGCGCTGATGGGGCAGGCAAAGTATAAGGAAGCAGTGGATGCATTCAACAATGCGCTGGCCGCGACGGATGAGAAGATGCCGGACACAGTCAAGGATCTGCTTCTGTACCGGGAGTCCGCCGAATACCGCGGAGCGGATTATGCGGCGGTTATCAAGACGGCGGAATCGCTCATTGGCATGGATGAGAAGATGAAGGAGCCCTATTTCTACAGAGGCGCGGCATATCTCTACCAGGGTGAGCAGGATAAGGCGAAGACGAACTTCGACTATGCGGTTTCCATGGACCCGTCAAATTACAGCCTGTACCTGAACATATACAGAGTCTACAATGACAATCATCTGTCGGCAGTGGGGGACGAATATCTCCAGACGGCGCTTGGAACGGAGCCGTCGGATGCCGAGGGGTACTACCAGGTTGGGCAGATCTACTTCTATCTGGAACAGTATGACGAGGCAGCCAAGGTCCTGGCCGAGCCGATCAAGGAGAAGAATGTCCCTGCGATGTCTCTGATGGGACAGATTTATCTTGCCCGGAAGGACTATGACAACGCGAAGGCGATCTATACGCAGATACAGTCGATTGATCCGTCCAGTACGGACAGCTACAACGGGCTGGCACTCTGCGCCCTGGCACAGGATGATGTCCAGACGGCGCTCCAGTACATTACGCAGGGACTTGCGCTTCCCGGAAATGAGGGGAAGCAGGATCTGTATTTCAATGAGGTTGTGGCCTACGAGAAGAGTCTGGATTTTCTGACAGCGAAGGATAAGTGCCAGAAGTATGTGGAGCTCTATCCGACAGACGAGAAGGGGCAGCGGGAGCTGACCTTCCTGAACTCGAGGAACTGAAGCGGCGCTTCATGGCAGGACGAAACATCGAGAATGAAGCAGGC
>USJM01000284.1 GCA_900555005.1 uncultured Lachnospiraceae bacterium
ATAGAGGGGGCATCGGGATGCGTTCAATCCTGATGCCCCTTTCTGTATGGAGCTGTATTACTCTGCCCATGCAAGGCAGAACTCTTCAAGCTTCTGCCTTGTCTTGTCCGGATTCTTCAGCGGACTGACAAGGCTGGTGGTGACACTGACGGTGTTGTCGCGCCCGACGAAATGCCGGATGCGGTCGATCATCCTGTCTGCTTTTCCGGAGGCGGAGCAGGCGCAGATGACAACCTGCTTTCCGGAAAAAGATTCCTTGTTCAGGAAGGTTTCCAGTGCCGGCGGACAGGTACCAGCCCATACAGGGGAGGCGATGACAATCGTTTCGTAGTCTTCGAAGTTATGCCGAAGTCTCTTGATTCTGGGCTTATAGTGGATGAGAGCCTGAAAACCACCTGCGGCAAGCTTGCGGAACCCTTTCCGAACTGGTTCATGTTCCGGGATCAGCTGCTCCAGGTCAGCACCGGTGATGTCTTTGATCTGGTTGGCAGCGAGTTCTGTATTCCCGTCAAGCGAATAGTAGACGACAAGAATTTTACTCATATGCATATCCTTTCCATGTACAGTGAGCGTGAATTCAGCAGAAACGGTTCAGTCTCGCATCGTATCGGTAATCGATCGAACGCAATTTGTCTTCAACCGTTTTCCTGTCAGCACCGTGGTTCTTGCAGAAGGCATCAAGGTTATGGTAACAGTCTCTCAGCTCCGTATTGACAAAGCTGAGAAGAATCATCGGACTTTCCGGAAGATCACCCATATGTATTCTCCTCTCATTGATTTAAGAAAGGTTCTCTGGAATGCGGCTGTAGGGCCAGAAGTATTATAGAGGGATCGAGACGCTCCGTCAATTGTACCCATTCTTGTCAATCGGAGAAGTGGCTGATATACTTTGGGAGAATAATAGATCCAAGGATGATTCCAGCCGCTGTGGCTGGTTCACAGGGACATGTCAGGAGGCGTTATGGCAGGTGTGATGAAACAAAAGACAGATGAGGAAGAGCGGCTGACGAAAGAGGAGGAATTCCGGATTGATCAGAGAATTCGAATCGGTGTTATTCTCGGGGCAGCTCTGATTCTTGCGTATCTGGCATACTGTGCCGTGAAGAAAATCCAGATCGGTATTGTCTATTATGTGATTGTCGGAGCCTTTATCGCGCTTTACTGGTTGTTTTCGGATGTCATTGCGTTGAAACTCAAGCACGGTTTTGCAGGCAGAACGGCAGTCCAGAAGTCAGCTTATATGAAAATGGCGGCAGTTGATCTTGTCGGAGTGATCGGGCTCGGAATGTTTCTGGTGAGCGGTGTCGGGGATTCGGGCAACAATGGCAATTCTGGGGGAAGTTCTCTGATCGGCGCAGTCATATATCTGGTCTGTTTTATGACAGCAAAGCGTCTGCGCCTGCAGTATGAAAAGGAACCTTCCGAGGATGATGGGTCGAAAACAACAGAAGAAAAGAAGGACGGAATCAATTCGCTGCCAACAGCTGCAGACAGAGAGAGGCGTCATGTGACAACGGCGGAGCGGCTTGCGGCGCTGAATCGGCAGGTTCAGGATGAACACGGTCCCGAGGAACAGTCATCTTCTGCCGGGGAGGACGATGACTGAATATGGATTTATTTGAGTATGCGGCATCGAAAAAGAGGGAATCTTCTGCACCGCTGGCATCGAGAATGCGCCCAAGATCGCTGGATGAGATTGTGGGGCAGGAACAGATCATCGGAAAAGACCGGATGCTCTACCGTGCCATCAAGGCGGACCGGCTGAGGTCGATTATCCTGTATGGTCCGCCTGGAACTGGGAAGACTACGCTGGCGGAAGTGATCGCGCACACAACATCGGCAGCATTTACAACGATCAATGCCACTTCCGCGGGCAAGAAGGATATGGAGGAGGTTATCTCGAAGGCGAAGGAAGCGCTTGGCATGTACGGCAAACGTACCATATTGTTCATCGACGAGATCCATCGATTCAATAAAGGACAGCAGGATTATCTTCTTCCATTCGTTGAGGACGGAACCATTATTCTGATCGGGGCAACGACCGAGAATCCATATTTTGAGGTGAATGGAGCTCTGCTTTCAAGATCTTTAATTTTTGAGTTGAAGCCTCTTTCAAAGGACAACATTGAAACCATTCTGAGGCGCGCGGTTTCCGACCCGGATCGCGGGATGGGAAGTTTTCAGGCGGTTCTTTCAGAGGATGCCTGCAGTTTTCTGGCGGATATGGCAGACGGGGATGCCCGGGCGGCACTGAATGCACTGGAGCTGGGGATATTGACGACAAAGCGGTCCGGGGATGGACAGATTCATGTGACGCTTGAAGTTGCACAAGAATGCATTCAGAAGCGGATGGCAAAGTATGACAAGGACGGCGACCAGCATTATGACACCATATCAGCGTTTATCAAGAGCATGAGAGGGTCAGATCCGGATGCGGCTGTATTTTACCTGGCCAGAATGCTGAATGCCGGGGAGGACATCCGGTTTCTGTCAAGGAGGATCATGATCTGTGCGGCGGAGGATGTTGGCTGTGCAGACCCGATGGCGATCGTTGTAGCGGCTTCTGCCGCCCAGGCCGCTTGGCGGGACGGGGTTTCGGGAACCCCGCGGTA
>USJM01000285.1 GCA_900555005.1 uncultured Lachnospiraceae bacterium
GACGGAGTCAGTTCTCTCAATCCGGAATCTGATCCATGTCCTGGATCTCTGGAACCTGGGCGAGGAAATGGATCTCTCCATGGCGCTCTGGAACGGGTTTCTCGGCTCCGTGACGAATGGGGATGACCGCAATCTTTTGCTCTCGCTGGCGGTCCGGTACGGGTTCTTCCGTCCGCAGGATGGCTGGAGGGTGAAGTCCAGGGCGCGCGGGGAGGCCGGACAGTGCTACGAGGACATACGGACACAGGAGATGCTCTATGACCCGCAGCCGCTTGTCGATCTGTCCAGGGAGGATACGGTGAGGCTGATCTTTGGAAAAGGGCCTTCGAGAAAGAGCCTGCCGGATGCGTTAAAAAGTCAAATCCTGGTAGATGAGGACCTGGACGTATCCGTGGCGGACTTTATGGAGGCGGACAGTACGGTCCGCGAACTTCAGCACAGTGCAGAGGTGCTGGAGCAGATCAGCCGTCAGGAAACAGATCGGGGCAGTCGATAATGCTTCAGATCCTATCTGACCGGAACAACTGGCCTTCCGGAAAAGGCCGGGATATGGGCAGGAAGATACGGACGGGAGATGGCATATGGTTCAGAAAAATGACCCGGCGGAAAGGATGATGAAAGATATGCCGGAACCGGACGATCCGGGGAAAGGCATACCGGAAGCTGTCATGGCAGCAGCGTTTTCCAGGCGTGTGTCACATGTCCGGGAAAGGCTGGATGCCTGCCTTCGGACGGGTCTGATTCCGGATGACCTTCTTCAGGAAATGAAATGTCTGAAGCAGGAACAGAAAAACCTGCTGACAGAGGCACTGCCCAGGTACAGGCGTCTTCATCTGAACGATCCGGACCGGAGCCTGAACGTGACAGTGACACCTGTCACAGGAAGCCTGGAGCCGGGAAAGCTGGCGGAGGCCGATCTGACGGAGGGCGAACGGACACTTTGCAGGAGACTGGCGGAGACGGAGGCCGGAGACGAGGAACCGGACATACCGGATACGACTGTCTGCATGGATATGAAGGGCAGCCAGGCTGAGCAGGAAGGGGATTGTCCTGACCGGATTGCAGATGCCGGAAATGCGGATACCGGGAACGTGGATACCAGGGACGGGTGCACAGATCGAAAAGGCGGGAATCCGGATGTCTTCAATCCGGAACAGTATGAGGAGACCTTCTGGCTTTGCGTGCGGAATAAACAGACTGCGTTCTTATTCGGCGATGGCGGAAGCGTGCTTCTGTTTGAGCGAAACTGCGGGAGATGGCAGTGCAGGAGAGAACCGGTCCTGACCGGATGCTTTGTTCAGAATGCCGTGATGGAGAGCGATCACAGCTGTCTGGTGGAGAATCTGGACGGCGGGGTGGAGCGGATCAGCTACAGCAGGATGGAGACGGCCGAGCAGCTTGCAGCGGTCAGTCTGTATGAGGTAGGGGATGAATGAGCAGCAGTTTTATGAAAAATGTGCGCAGATTCTTACCCGTCAGGAACGGATGCTGCTTCTGTTCTCGGGTGACATGCGGCTGACATATGAGGTGGACAGGCAGGGAGAGCAGTTTGTCCTGCTGCCAAAGGAGCAGAAGGTGCTGGTGCCTCTGCTTTTTTTTCAGCAGATTCAGGCGGACGAAGACAAGCTGCTGTGGCATCTCTATCAGGAACTGGCGCTGTATCCGGACTGGCAGAGGCACCCGGAAGCGTACCTTGCGAGAGGTGAGCAGTTCAGATATGAGACGGAGGAGCTTGCGGGTTATTTTCTGAATAAGGTGAAGGATGCGGGCCTCACGGAGGATCCCGCATATCAGCCGCAGATTGTCTGTGCATGGATCAGCAGCGGGATAATAGATTTTCTGGAGGATGTCGACCGCTGGGCGGCCTGCCTGATCGTGCAGGAACGGGCACCGGCCTACCGGAGTGAGGAAGAAAAAAAGCGGATTGGGGAGATGCTCTTCTGGGAAGGGGCATTCCTGCCGGAGAACGAAAGCGGTGTTGGCGCTGCATCTGCCGACACGCACAGATTCCTTGGGAAAATGCTGCTGGAGACGGAATTCTTCGGAGATACGCGCATGAAAGCCGCCCAGAGCAGTACGGAGGCAGGGGAAACCGCAGCTGACGGGGAGCAGGCTCACGATGGGTGGAGCGGAACGGAACCAGTGGAAACCGCAGCTGCCTCCGGGAAGCGGATCCGTGATGAGCGGAACAGAGCAGATGCAGTGCAGACGCAAGCCGCCGCGGGAGAGTCGGAGGGTCAGTTGCAAGAGATTCTGCAGGCGCCGGTGATGGGACAGCATCGCTGCCAGTTCCTGCGGGAGCAGCTGCTGGAAATTTTCAGAAGAAGAGGCGGCATCCAGGAGAGAGACGCACTGGTCCGCACATTTCTTCTCCCGGAATTCTTGAGGCTCTGGAAGCGTGACATCGACCGCATGAAGCTGGAGAGGACAAAGGAGGAGCAGAGCGCGGAGCAGAAAGATCAGCAGAGCCGGAGGAAAGCCAGCCGGAAACCATTTCAGTCCAGACAGCATATCCGGCGGATGCTGCAGCAGATGGAAGATGAGAAAAAGGCAGAGCGGCAGCAGGCGCAGAGGGCGCAGGAGGGGACCGATCTGGCCGTCTTTGGCGTGA
>USJM01000286.1 GCA_900555005.1 uncultured Lachnospiraceae bacterium
CTATATAAAAGCGGTTCCGCAGCGCCCCTCTCAGGTACGCTTGCGGAACCTTGTTCTGCACTTCGGGCAGGTAATCTCCACCATGCCGTGCCCTTTCGGGATGCGGATCTTCTGTCCGCACTTGGGGCAGCGGTAAATGCGGAAATCCGCCTGGGCCGGGGAACCATGCCCGCCCCGGCTTCCAAGTCCCCTGAAAAATGAAACAACCCTGTCCTTCACATCCAGATAGCGTCTGTTTTCCTCTGCTCTCCGCGCGGTATCCTTTGAAAGCATCCGGACGTACACCCACACCAGAAGAAGCCCGGCAATGATACCGAGAAAGGCCGAGTGCGTGAAGAAATTGACGATGATCACAATCAGGGTCACCACAAGCAGAAAATGTGACAGCTCGTCCTGCCCGTACCGTCCCTCCATAAAGTTCTGAAAGCGCTCCCGCCAGTTTGAGTTTCTCAAAATCACCCACTCCTTGCAGATCGTATTGCCCCTTCCGGAAGAATCCTGCGTCCAGGGTACATCCGGACCGAAGCGGCTGTAATCACGATAGCACAATTTAATTTATCTGCAAGACAGATGCGGCAGAATTCACCAAACTTTCACGAAAACTCCGACGCGGATACCGGTGCGGCGAACCAGGTCTCCGACGCGCATGCCGGCGTTACGAACGGGGTCCGGGGAGCATCGGAAACCTGAGTGAGGTTTCAAACGTATAGCCGCAGGCTTTCACACAGAACTGTCCGCCCATGAGCTCCGTCAGGTTCTTCGCGATGGAAAGCCCGAGGCCTGAACCCTCCGAGCTGCTCCTTGCCTGGTCGCCCCGCACAAACCGTTCGAGGAGCTCGTCTCCGCTCTTCTCCAGATAGTCGCGGGAGGTATTGGAAAGCAGCACCTGCACATACCCGTCCTCCTGCGTCATGGCGAGACGGACCTCCGTCCCCTCCTTTGCGTACTTCGCTGCGTTGGAAAAGAGGTTGTCCAGCACCCGGTACAGCTGAGAACCGTCAGCTGAAATCATCTCGGCACTCTCCGGAAGCAACATCCGGACCGTCAGCTTCGCATCCTCAAACCGCTCCTCAAACTCGCCCTCCGCCATCATCAGCATCGACCTCAGATCAAGCGGCTGCATATCCAGCTCAATATTTCCCGAACTGATCTTGCTGGCATCGATCAGGTCCGAGATCAGCGACTTGAGGCGCTGGGACTTATGGTCCAGGACGTCGATGTACTCCTTCGCCCGCTCGTCCTTCAGGTCCAGCCGTTTCAGCAGATCCACATAGTTGATCACGGAGGTCAGCGGAGTCTTCAGGTCGTGGGACACATTCGTGATCAGCTCAGCCTTCAGACGCTCATTTTTCACAATGGAGTTGACGGCCTCCTGCAGGCCGTCCCCCATCTCGTTGACGGCTCTTGCCATCTCAAGGCTGTCCCCGGTCAGTCCGTGCGTGTCAATCTTGTAGTCCAGCCTGCCCTTCGAGATCTCCCTGAGTCCCTGCCGGACACTGAGCTTTCCGACCTGATCCCGCATCAGATAGAGAATCAGCCCCATGTCCAGAACCAGTACCATGATGATGCCGATGGTGCCGAAGACGCGCAGGAACAGGAAGTTCGCGGCAATAAAGAGGGAATAGACCATCAGAAGCTTTCCGGATGTCACGCGGGCATTGATCACCTGCTGACTGACGCGAACGACCGTGTAGATGACCGAGTTGGTCGCAAATGTCTGATGCCTGCGTCTCCTGATGAAGCTGTAGAGTCCGCTCACACCGAGCAGGTACTCCGTCACTGCCAGCATCACATACCAGCTCTTCAGATGATCAGCAGGAAAGAACACACTTCCTCTCAGGCGCTGCATCACCCAGTACCAGACCATGACGGTTCCGATCAGCATCCCGGCCGCAATCTCCGTCGGAATCCGGTCAAACCAGCCCTCCTCTGCCAGCGTCTCCGAATTCTTTCTGCCGGTCACCATTCCTCCGAGCACCAGCAGCACAAGCAGACACAGAACAGACAAAACGCTCAGAACAACTGCGCCGATGGCAACCGGTCTGCGGCTCTGATAGGCCAGATAATCCTGATGCAGGGTGTCCCCGACCGGATATCCCGGCTCGTAGGCAATGACAATCCGTTCATTTGAGCCCAGAAACACCGTGTCGATAAACTTCGATGTAACCGTCTTATTCAGAGAGTGCTCCGTGTCGGCGACCATGATGTTCATCGTCCGGACGCCCTCGAACAGGAACCTTAAATCCTTTGACTTCTCAATCAGGCTCTTCGCCTCCGAGCAGCTTCTCGCATCCAGATTCGTATAGTACGCCTTGGTGGTCGTGTTCTCCGCAAAATAACGAATGTTCCCTGGTGCCTTCTGATGCGCCTCTCCCTTCGGATCACTGTGCTCGGCCGTATAGCTCTGGTACCTTCTGTACAGATCCGCGCTTGTCTGGCACAGATCACTGTAATACTCAGACAGCTTCGTGTACGGGCTCCCGGACAGCTTCGCCGTGTCCGCGAGTGTGCTGCCTGACACAGGAAGAATCTTCTCCATACCGGATGCAAGGGATGCCAGATTGTCAAATGAAGCATCCGACGGAT
>USJM01000287.1 GCA_900555005.1 uncultured Lachnospiraceae bacterium
GTTCAGATACCTCATCATTCATCCTCCAGCGCTGACCATTATTCTACCACAATCACAGACGCATAGCCGCCTTCCTCACGCAGCCGCTCCGGCAGGTGCGCGGGATCCTCCCCACTTCTGAGACAGGAAAGGCTGCAGAGTTCCGTGTACTTTCCCTGCGCCCGATAGGTCACCGCTTTCTTCAGCGCTTCCTTCCTGCGGCACTCCGCGTAAAGGATCAGATACCGCTCATGCTCCGGCAGGATGTCAATCTTCTGTCTGCTGAGTGCATTCATCAGCTGGCTCACGACAATCACAAACCCGACTGACGGCGTGTCCTTTCCGAAATGAGACAGAAGGCCGTCGTACCGGCCGCCCTTGACGACAGCCTCACCGGTTCCGTAGGTGTACCCTCTGAAGATGATTCCCGTATAGTACATGTATGCCGAGAGCATCCCGAAATCAAAGGAGACGGCGTCCTGAACCCCGTAGACCTGCAGAAGATCACGGACCTCCATCAGCCTTCTGACAGCCTCCTGTGCCTTCAGTCCCTCTGACAGCTCATATGCCCGCTGCAGCGCGCCGTCGCCGTTCAGGTCAGGAAGGGTCACAAGGAGCTCTCTCATCCCATCATCGATCTTCTTGTCCGACAGAAGTTTCCGGATTCCGAAGGTGTTGTGGTTGTGCATCAGGTTCCGGAGTTTTGCTTCCGTATCCTCGTCAAGCCCTGCCTCGCGCACAAGGCTCTCGAAAAATCCGGCATGTCCGACGCTGATCTGGAAATCGCGCAGCCCGGATGACGTCAGCGCTTCCGCAGCCATCGCGATCACCTCCGCGTCGCCGTCAGCGGAGCCTTCCCCGATCAGCTCCGCCCCCATCTGGGTGGATTCCTTGAGCCTCCCCTGAAGCCCCTGGTAATTCACAAACGTATTCCCCTGATAGGAAAGCCGCGCCGGCTTCATGTCCTGACTGAAGTACCGGCTCCAGGCTCTTGCGATCGAAGGCGTGAAATCAGGACGGAGAACCAGCGTGTGTCCTTCCCGGTCAAAGAATTTGTATAAGTCCTTCGAGGGGATCGTCCCGACATCGCTCCCGAATACGTCGAAAAACTCGAAAGTCGGGGTCTCGATGTCCTGGTATCCGTAGGAAGCCAGAACCCCGTGGAGCCGTTTCTCAAGAATCTTCTTTCTCGCGCATTCCTCCCCGTAGATATCTCTCACGCCCTCCGGCGTATGAAGGATTTTCTGATTCATCTCCGTTTCTCCTCGTTTCCGGTATTCCGGACGATTTCCGAACCTGCAGCCCGGTTTTCCGGTCCCCGGTTCGCCTTGAATGCTTTACTATGCTAATGCTTTACTATGTTAAAGTGCCGCATGGGTCTGATTGTACTAAGGTTCGTCGCGGCTGTCAAGGGAAGACTCCTCCTCCCTCCCGTCCAGATCGATCTGAAGGGCGTCAAGATACGGAAGCAGGAACCCATGCCGGTTCGGCCAGATCCGGTACCGGGTGTCGACCTCGCTGAACGGAATCGACTTCCGTCCCCCTGCCTCCTTCCGCTCCCAGGCCTTCTTCAGGTCACAGAACGGCATGTAGTAAAACTCATCCCGCCCCGAATAATAGATCACCAGAAATGAGATGCCTCCCTGTCTCTCGAAGGCCTCCATGAACCGTACCTGATGCTCATGGACATTCTGCAGACTGAAGGTATCCGTCTTGCTTTCCTTGGCATCAAAGCAGACCGGGATCCCCTGCACGGCACCGATGTAGTCGACGGTACTCTTCTGATCAAAGTATGCCAGCGTGATGTGGCGGGACTCTTTATCGAAATTGATCGGCGTGATCGGAGTCGGAATCTTCTGAACCAGCGCCAGCTGTTTCTCCTGATACTGTTCATTCGTCCGGTTAAGCAGTTCCTCAAGCGTACTGCCCCGGAGCCCTCTTGACTGCCAGGTTGCCATTTACCCTTCCTCCATGACGCTTCGGAAATCCGCCGGAAGCGGTGCCGTGAAAGTTCTGCCCGAAAGCTTTTCGAGAGGCGGGTCCATCACGGGAAATGTCAGCCTTCCGGCATGAAGAAGCTGTCTTCTGACGCTGAACCGTCTGGCCAGATATGTATTCACACCAGCGTCCCCATACTTCGGGTCACCGGCTACCGGGTGGCCGGCCGATGCCAGGTGTGCCCGGATCTGATGGCTGCGGCCCGTCAGAAGATCGACGTCCAGAAGCGTCAGCACAAGCCGGCGGCTCTGTGCATCTGCACCATCCGCACCGCCAAAAGCGCCTTTTCCGGCAGCCCCCATGCATGTCATCGTCAGGCAGACCGCCTGCTCCGGCGTATAGCTGGTCCGGATACGCTGTGCGCCCTTCTCCTCACGGCTCAGGATCCGGACCGTGTTTGTACGCGCATCCTTGATGAGCCATCCGTCGATCCTCTGGCTGCTCTTCACTTCCCCGCAGACCAGCGCCTGATAGTGCTTGCTGACCGTGCGGTCCCTGAAGAGCGCGGACAGTGCCTGAAGCCCCCTCACGGTTTTTCCGATTGCGACAATCCCGCTTGTATTCCGGTCAAGGCGGTTGCAGACGGGAGGCCGGACCGTCTGCCGCAT
>USJM01000288.1 GCA_900555005.1 uncultured Lachnospiraceae bacterium
CACGGAAGAAAAAGAAAACAGGAGAGACTGCACGCGGCCTGCGCACTGGCCTTTGCGCTGATGCTGGGGCTGGCGGTCTCGGGGTGCGGCAGATACGCGGAGACAGACCATGAGGGAAGGAAAGCGGAAGAGGCAGGAGAGGGCGTGTCAGGATCGGAATCAGCTTCGATTCTTTTGTGATCGAGCGATGGCTGCGGGATCGGGATGTCTTTGTATCGACGGCACAGAGCCTCGGCGCGGAGGTGAATGTCCAGAACGCAAACGGTGAGGTGACGGAGCAGATTGCGCAGATCCGTTATCTGATCAGCAAAAAGATGAATGCCATCGTGATCGTTGCCATCGATGCGTCAAAGCTTTCAGAGGTCATCGGTGAGGCGAAGGACGCAGGCATTCGCGTAGTCTGTTATGACAGGCTGATTCTGAACGCCGGGACTGATCTGTATGTGTCGTTTGACAATGAGAAGGTCGGGACCCTGATGGCGCAGGCACTGGAAGATTCCCTGCCGGAAGGCGGCGATGTCTTTGAAATCCTGGGGTCTGCCTCCGATAACAATACCACGCAGGTCCGTCGCGGCTTTGAGCAGGAGCTCAAGGACTCCAGGCTGAACATTGTCTATTCTACTTACTGTGACAACTGGCTTGCCGAGCTGGCCTTCGATGCTGTCAACGACGGACTCGAGAAAAATGGAGGAAGTGTGGACGGCGTTATGTGCGGCAATGATGATCTGGCGGGACAGGCGATCAAGGCGCTCACGGAGCACAAGCTCGCGGGGATCGTTCCGGTTGTCGGGCAGGATGCCGATCTGTCAGGCTGTCAGCGGATCGTCGAGGGAACACAGACGATGAGCGTCTACAAGTCCGTCGAGGAGGAGGCACAGGTGGCCGCCAGGCTGACCGTTGCGCTGGCGAAAGGGGAGGACATCACCGGAGAGGATGCAGAGATCAAGGTCAGCGGGACCATCAGCGACGGGAACTGGGATGTCCCGTACTACAGGATCGACCCGGTTGCGGTCACAAAGAACAATATGGACAAAGTGATTATCGACGGAGGGTTCCATCTGAGGGAAGATGTCTACATGAATGTCGGGGAGACAGAGAAGAAATAAAAAGAGCTGAACCCGGGCAGATATCAGAAAATTTTTCCTTCCGGCGCAAAATCAAAAAAATGCTTGCATATCCCGGCGTATAGGTGTACAGTACAGGCAACGGATGGCAAAGGGGCATTCCGAATTGATTCGGAATGTCCCTTTTCGCGTATTCAGCCCGCAGGCGCCATCCAGGCGGCTGGCAAGAAGAAGGTTGAAGGGGCGCCTACGCCAGAAAGAGGCGTGCCCGGGCGGGCAGAATTCCTAACAGGAAAGGAAAAGAGCGTATGAGTGAGACGGGAGAACGGTTCAATGTCGCCGATATCTTCGGCGAGGATGTGTTCAGTGACAAGGTGATGCAGCAGCGCCTTCCGAAGAGCGTCTACAGAGAGCTCCATAAAACCATCGAGGAAGGAAAGGATCTCGACATCCATGTGGCGGATGCCATTGCCGGTGCGATGAAGCAGTGGGCAATTGAAAAGGGAGCGACCCATTTCACCCATTGGTTCCAGCCGCTGACCGGTGTGACAGCGGAGAAGCATGACTCCTTCATCACGGCTCCGAGACCGGACGGGACGGTTCTGATGGAGTTTTCCGGAAAGGAACTGATCAAGGGTGAACCGGATGCTTCCTCCTTCCCATCAGGCGGACTTCGGGCAACCTTCGAGGCCAGAGGATATACGGCATGGGATCCAACCAGCCCGGCGTTCGTGCGCAATGACGCTGCCGGTCCGATTCTCTGCATCCCGACTGCGTTCTGCTCCTATACAGGAGAGGCGCTGGATTTCAAGACACCGCTTCTTCGTTCGATGGACGCGATCAATACACAGTCTCTCAGGCTGCTGAGACTCTTCGGAAACAACAAGTCTAAAAAAGTGACGCCATCTGTCGGACCGGAACAGGAGTATTTCCTGGTTGACGAGGATGCATTCAAGCAGAGAAAGGATCTCGTCTACACAGGCAGAACCCTGTTCGGAGCGATGCCGCCGAAGGGGCAGGAGCTGGATGATCACTACTTCGGAACCCTCCGCCAGAGAGTTGCTGCGTTCATGAGAGATGTCAACAAGGAACTCTGGAAGCTTGGCGTCCCGGCAAAGACCCAGCACAACGAGGTGGCTCCGGCACAGCATGAGCTGGCAGTCATCTATGAGAATGCATCCCTGGCTGTAGACAACAACCACATCGTCATGCAGACACTCAAGAGAATCGCGGCAAAGCATCATATGAGATGCCTGCTTCATGAGAAACCGTTTGCAGGGGTCAACGGCTCAGGCAAGCACAACAACTGGTCCCTGATGACCGATGATGGCATCAACCTGCTCGATCCGGGCAAGACGCCTCATCAGAACGTCCAGTTCCTGCTGGTGCTCGCCTGCATTCTGAAGGCGGTCGATGAGCATGCAGATCTGCTCAGAGAGTCCGCTGCTGACACAGGAAACGACCAGCGTCTTGGTGCGAATGAGGCACCGCCAGCAATCATTTCCGTGTTCAT